>NZ_RJNZ01000005.1:0-106125 GCF_003942865.1 Streptococcus mitis
ACCTTAGTTGTAGTGCCCTGCACATTGGTTCGTCTTGTTCAGTTTTCAAAGGTCTTTGTCACTTGCTTCTCTCAAGCGACAACTATATTAGTATATCACAGTCGCTTTCGCTTGTCAACACTTTTTTGAAACTTTTTTAAAACTTTTTTCATCAAGTGTCTCAACCGCAACATACCATAGTCCGTACGGGATTCGAACCCGTGTTACCGCCGTGAAAAGGCGGTGTCTTAACCCCTTGACCAACGGACCNGAGCTGTTATTTTCAACTCTTACTATTATACTGGCTTTTCAAACTTTGTCAACACTTTTTTTAAACTTTTTTCAAATTAAGTAAAAAGAGCCAGAATTATACTGACTCTTCTATTGATCGTTAAACTTAGAAGCACGTTCTTCTCCCCACCAATATGGGATTAGTTCTGCGACTTTCACCGTCTTTCTTGTATCGTAGTCCATCATGAATTCTGCATCTTTATTTTCAGCATTCAGCTCCAAGAGAAACTCTCTGCAAGCTCCACAAGGCATACCGGAACTTCCACCATAAGGTTGTTTATCTCGAAAGGCTAATACTTTCTTAACCTTAGTTTGTCCTGAAAATTGGTACATATTAAAGAGTGCCGCTCGCTCTGCGCAGAGATGGAAAACACCACAGGTTCCCTCCATACAGAATCCTGTAAATATTTGTCCATCTTCTGCTTCTACTGCGGCCACAACATGGTTAGCGTAAACAAAATCAGATACTTCATGTGGATCGTATAGCTTCTGTGCTTCTTCGTACATTTTTTCCCAGATGTCCATTATTGTACCCTTCTTACTTAGAGATTTCCTTTAGCATATTTTCGATATGTTGGATTGATTTTTCACGGCCTAACAAGAAGATCGTATCTGGCAATTCTGGTCCATGCATTTCACCTGAAACAGCGATACGAATAGGCATGAAAAGATTTTTCCCTTTAATACCTGTTTCTTTTTGGACTGCTTTAATTTGTGGGAAGATATTCTCTGTCACAAATTCATCATCTGTCATCGCTTCAAGTTTTGCTTTGAAGGCTTCAAGAACTGTTGGGACTGTTTCCCCCGCCATGACTTCGCGCTCTGCTTCTGTCAATTCTGGAAAATCTGAGAAGAAGAGATCTGTCAATGGGATAATCTCATCTACTGATTTCATTTGTGGTTTATAGAGCTCAACTAGTTTTTCAGCCTTGTCAGTTAAACGGCCTGCTTCCTCTAAGAATGGTTTTGCCATTTCAAAGATAGTTTCTAGGTCTGCATTCTTGATATAATCATTGCTCATCCAGTCTAGTTTTTTCTGGTCAAAGGCTGCTGGAGACTTGCTGAGGCGGTTTTCATCGAAAAGTTTAATGAGTTCTTCACGAGAGAAAATCTCATCTTCACCACCTGGGTTCCAACCAAGAAGAGCAATAAAGTTAAAGACTGCTTCTGGAAGATAACCTTTCTTTCGGTAATCTTCGATAAATTGAAGTGTATTAGTATCACGTTTAGACAACTTCTTACCAGTTTCAGAGTTGATAATCAAGGTCATGTGACCAAACTCTGGAGCTTCCCAACCAAGTGCTTCATAAACCATGAGCTGTTTGGGTGTATTAGCAATGTGGTCATCTCCACGGATTACGTGAGAAATCTGCATATCATGATCATCAATGACAACGGCAAAGTTGTATGTTGGGTAACCATCTTTCTTTTGGATAACCCAGTCACCACCGATATTGCCACCTTCAAATTCGATATCACCTTTGACCATATCATGCCACTTGTAGATACCTGACTCATTGACAGCCAAACGAACAGTTGGGACGATCCCTGCTGCTTCACGTTCTGCGATGTAAGCTGCTTTTTCTTCTTCACCCATACCAAGGTATTCATTGACGTAGCGTGGTGTTTCGCCAGCCGCTTCTTGGCTTTCGCGTTCAGCTGCCAACTCTTCTTCTGTAACGTAAGATTTGTAGGCTTTTCCTTCAGCTAACAGTTGGTCGATGTGTTTTTGATACAAGTCCAAACGCTCAGACTGGCGGTAATTTTCATGTGTTTCTGGGCTTTCATCCCAATCCATACCTAACCAGCGAAGGTTTTCAAGCTGTGAACGTTCACCATCCTCGACATGACGTTTACGGTCAGTATCTTCGATACGAATAATAAAAGTTCCACCATGATGACGTGCGTAAAGGTAGTTGAACAATGCTGTACGGGCATTCCCGATGTGTAGTAGTCCTGTTGGACTTGGTGCGTAACGTACGCGGATATCTTTTGACATAGTTTCTCCTATAAAGTCTCTAGGCGTCTGCCTTTTTGCTCTCTATATTATATCACAAGTCTTGGCTGAGTCCAATTTCTATGGATAAAGAGAGTAAAAAGAGTGGACAAACCACTCTTTTCTTCTATTATAGACGTGCGTTAAGTTCTTTGCTCAATTCTTCAAATCCTGGTTTTCCAAGAAGGGCGAACATGTTACGTTTATATGCTTCAACACCTGGTTGGTCAAATGGGTTGATGGCATTCAAGTAACCTGAAAGAGCGATAGCCAATTCGAAGAAGTAGATTGTATAACCAAGAGTGAAAGCGTCTTGCTCTGGAAGAGTCACGTACATGTTTGGTACATCACCATCTGTGTGGGCAAGAAGAACACCATCAGTCGCTTTTTTGTTTACAAAGTCAACATCTTTTCCTTGAAGGTAACCAAGTCCATCAAGGTCTTCTTCCAAGCTAGGGATAATCACGTTTTTACGAGGTTTGTCAACACGGACAACTGTTTCAAACATGATACGAGTTCCTTCTTGGATAAATTGACCAAGTGAGTGCAAGTCAGTTGAGAAGTTGGCTGAAGTTGGGTAGATACCTTTTTGGTCTTTTCCTTCTGATTCACCAGCCAATTGTTTCCACCACTCTGAGAAGTATTGAAGTGATGGTTCATAGTTTACCAAGATTTCAGTTGCATAGCCTTTACGGTAAAGGATATTACGAACAGCTGCATATTGGTAAGCTTCGTTTTCAGAGATTTTGTCTGAAGTGTAGTCTTTGCGAGCTGCGTTAGCACCTTCCATAAGGGCTTTAATGTCAGCTCCTGATGCAGCGATTGGAAGCAAACCAACTGCTGTCAATACTGAGAAGCGTCCACCGATGTCATCTGGAACAACAAATGTTTCCCAGCCGTTAGCATCTGCTTCAACCTTAACAGCACCTTTTTGGCGGTCAGTTGTTGCATAGATACGTTTGTTGGCTTCTTCTTGACCGTATTTCTTAACCAAGAGTTCTTTGAAGACACGGAAAGCAATCGCTGGTTCAGTTGTTGTACCTGATTTAGAAATCACGTTTACTGAGAAGTCTTTGTCTGCAACATACTCTACCAAGTCAGCAAGGTAAGTAGATGAGATTGAGTTTCCTGCGTAAAGGATTTGTGGAGCCTTGCGTTCTTCTTTTGTTTGCAAGTTAGCAAAGTGGTGGTTCAAGAAGTCGATTGCTGCTTTGGCACCAAGGTAAGATCCACCGATTCCGATTACAACCAAGACATCGCTGTCTGATTTGATTTGCTCAGCAGCTTTCAAGATACGGTCAAATTCTTCGCGGTCATAGTTTTCAGGAAGGTCCAACCATCCCAAGAAGTCGCTACCAGCACCAGTTCCTTTACGGATCAATTCATCTGCTGCTGTTACTTGTGATTGCATGTATTCCACTTCATGTGGTGCAATAAATTTGTCTAAAACTTTTGAATAATCAAATTTAATATGTGACATGTTATTCCTCCAATATTTCTTCTTTTCTATCATAACGCTTACCTTCGTTTTTTTCAAGTTTTTTGTCGAATTTCTCCAATTTTTATCAGAATTCAAACGTTTGCGTAAAAATGTCGCATTCCAAAAATTTTGAAAAAATAAAAGAAAGAACGACTAGATGTTCCAGTCGTTACAGTTCATTCAATAAATACTCAAATAGTTCTAAATTGCCATCTTCTTCATTAACCAGAAACTCTGGATGCCACTGTAAACCGATAATGCGGTGCTCATCGATAGACTCAATCGCTTCAATGGTCTGGTCTCTTGGGTCAATAGCAGTTACACGGAAATTAGGTGCCAAATCTTTAATGCTTTGACGATGAACCGAGTTGACCTGACTTTCTTTTCCAAATAGCTTGGCGACCACGCTTCCTTCTACTGTCTCAATAGAGTGAGATGTTCCGAAAGGTAGTCCTTGCCAGTGACCTTCAATTTCTTGATTGAGGGTTCCACCAAAGGCAACATTGACAAGTTGAACACCGCGACAGATTGCCATAATTGGTTTATTTTGACGAAGCGCTTCTTTCAAGAGAGCCAGTTCAAATTCATCACGGACTAGATTGTAATCATCGCTCTCGATGGTCTTTTTCTCTCCATAAAACTGAGGATGGACATTTTGACCGCCTGTCAAAATAAGCTTATCAATCATTTCCACATAATCGCGTACAACTGACTCGTCACCAACAGGAATGACTAAAGGGAGACCACCGACTTGACGAATGCTCTCTGCGAATCTACAAGATACAGATGAATGAATGTTTTTGCCTTCTGCGTCTACGGGACATAGATTTGCAGCAACTCCTACAACCGTTCTAGTCATGATGTCTCTCCTTTCGAATGTTAATACTCTTCGAAAATCTCTTCAAACCACGTCAGCGTCGCCTTACCGTACTCAAGTACAGCTTGCGGCTAGCTTCCTAGTTTGCTCTTTGATTTTCATTGAGTATAACGATAGTCCTATCATATCACTCAAAATGACTTTCGTCTAATATGTTTTTTTAAAGGCCGTGATAAATATTTTTTATGGACAAGAAAAAGCTGCCCACATAGGACAACTTCTTTCTTATTCAAAAACAAATTGATTGTGATAGAGTTCTGAATAGAAGCCACCTAGTTTCAAAAGTTCATAGTGATTACCGCGTTCAATGACTTCTCCATCTTTAAGGACAATAATCTGATCTGCATTGAGAATGGTCTTCAAACGGTGGGCAATAACGAAACTGGTTCTGCCTGCTACAACCGCCTCCATGGCATGCTGAATCTTGCTTTCTGTCACCGTATCTACGTTTGAAGTTGCTTCATCGAGAATGAGAACTTCTGGATCTGTCATCAGGGTTCGAGCGATAGAAATCAATTGCTTTTGTCCTGTCGAGAAGATGCTTTGATCATCATCGATAAGGGTATCGTATTTGTCAGGTAAGCTTTCGATATAGTCGTGAATGTGGGTTGCCTTGGCTGCTACCTCAACCATTTCTTGACTAGCATCTGGCACACCGAAACGGATATTGTCTCGAATCGTTCCTCTAAATAAGACCGAATCCTGCAAAACAATTCCCACCTTACTTCTGAGACTATCTAAATCATAGTCACGGATGTCTTTGCCGTCAAAATAAATACCACCAGCATCAACATCATAAAAGCGATTGATGAGGTTCATAATAGTCGTTTTCCCTGACCCTGTCGGACCAACAACTGCTGTCATCTGGCCTTTTGGAGCGGAAATGCTGACATCTTTCAAAATAGGTTTATCAGGCAAGTATGAAAAATCAATATGACTAATTTCAACACCTTCTTGCAACTTAGTGAAGGTTGGAGCCTTTTCAGGTCGGATTTCTTCCTCTGCGTCAAACATTTCCTGAATCCGTTCAGCACCTGTAAAGGCCAACTGAAGACTTCCCCAACTAGCTGCAACTTGGATAATAGGCTGGTAGTACTGCTGTGAAAATTGGGCAAACATAACAATCAAACCTAGGGCTGTACTTGTTTCAATAGACTTATCATTCAAAAGTACAGCTGAACCAGCAAAGATGACGATGGCTGTATTAACCAGACTCATGCCATTCATGACAGGGAAAAGAATTCCTGAGAACATCCTTCCTTTAAAGGTTGCCTTGCGCACGCGCTCATTTTGTTCAAGAAATCCTGCCATCATATCCTCTTGAATCCCTTGCACAATCACGGCTTTTTGGCCTGAAATACTCTCGTCCATATAGGCGTTGAGTTTCCCTACCTCTTTCTGCTGGAGGTTGGTGTATTTGCGTGCCATTTTTACGATGAAAATCAGCATGAGGAAGGCCACTGGTGTGCTGGCGATAGTGATAAGGGCAAGCGTCACATTTCTCGAAAACATGACAAGAATCAGACCAATGTATAGAACGATGTTGCTCATGACCTGAATCAAGCTTTCGTTAAAGGCTTGGAGGATATTATCCAAATCACTGGTAAAACGAGATAAGATATCGCCATCTTGTCGGCGGTCAAAGAAAGAAACCGTCAAGCGAGCAAGCTTACCGAAGAGGCCTTTGCGCATCTCATTGGTAGATTCTGCAATCACGCGCGTCATGAGACACATGTATATGACACTAGAGATAAAGAGAACCAAAACTAGCAGGCCAAGATTGACCATGATTCCTGATAGGCTTTGCCAAACAAGTTCTGGATCGCCATTTTGATAAGCTTGAACTAAATTGGCTAACTGCGTTACTGCTTGTCCAGAAAATACCGGAAAGAGGGCTTGGGCAAGAGTTGCTAGAACAATCATCAGGATAACAACTACAAATGATAGCTTATAGACTTTAAAATAATTCCAAAAAAATTGAACTGTCTTCATTTTACTCCTCCTTTCCTTTCTGTGTTTCGTAGATTTCACGGTAAACGGCATTGTTGGCAACCAAGTCTGCATGCGTACCTTGACCAATCAATCGTCCTTGATCTAGAACCAAGATTTTATCTGCATGAACAACCGAGCTAATCTTTTGCGCGATGATAATGGTTGTTGTTCCCTTCAAGTCCTTATTCAAGGCTTCTTGCACTAGGCGCTCTGACTTGGCATCCAAGGCAGAGGTCGAATCGTCAAAAATCAGAATACGTGGATTGCTGACAATCCCACGCGCAATCGACATCCTTTGCTTTTGCCCACCAGAGAAGTTGGTTCCCCGTTCCTCAACTGGACTTTCAAAGGTTTTCTCCATACGATGAATGAATTCACTAGCTTGGGCAATGTTGGCTGCTCGCTCCATTTCAAATAGAGTGGCATCACCCTTACCCTGTCTCAAGTTATCTGCAATCGTTCCACTAAAGAGAATGGCACGTTGGAGAACGATAGAAACTGTTTTACGCAGGGTCCCTTCACTCACTTCTCGAATATCCTTACCTCCGATTTTGATAGCCCCTTCCTGTGGGTCAAAGAGACGTGGAATCAATTGAGCCAAGGTTGATTTTCCTGCACCAGTCGCTCCAACGACACCAACCATCTGACCAGGTTCAATAGTAAAGCTCACATCTTTCAGCATCGGTTCCTTATCCATTGGATAGGTAAAGGTCACATTTTCAAAGCTAAGACTGCCGACCAACTCTTCATCTGGGACATTCTTGAAGGTCATGGCTGGCTCTGCGTCCAGAATTTCTCGAATTCGACGCATAGAAATCATGGCACGACTGACAGAATTTCCCAAAAATCCAACCATGACAATGGTAAAGATAATCTGGCTTAGGTAATTGACAAAGGAAGCAATGGAGCCAACAACTGACGGATCCGACTGAACCATCCCTGCAACTAGCCAAATAGAGAGGAATACCGCCCCATAACCGACCAACATCATAAAAGGTTCCACTACTGAAAAGGCATAACCGATGTAAAGATTTTGACCGAGTAGCTCGTCTGAAACCTCCGTAAACTTAGCAAACTGCTCTTTTTCTTGGACAAAGGACTTGACCACTCGAACACCCCGCAGATTTTCCTTGGCAATAGCATTGATGCGTTCAAGCAGGTTTTGAAACTTGGCAAAACGAGGCCCCATCATCCCCATCATGACAGCAGTCAAACCAAAAATTAAGATCACCATGAGAACAATTACCCACCATAGAGAAGGTAAGGTTTGAACCGCGAGGATAAATGAACCGATGAACAAGAGTGGAAGTCTGAAAAGAATTTGGAAGGTCATCATGACCACGTTCTGAATCTGGTTGATATCGTTTGTCATACGAACGACTAGATTTCCCGCATTAAACTGTTCAATATTGGCATAAGAAAAGGTTTGGATTTTACGGAAGGCATCCTCCCGAAGGTCAGATGAAACTCCTTGGGCAATATAGGCTGCAAGGATAACATTGAGCCCACCAGCAACCAGACCGACCAAGGCCACACCAATCAACCAAGCCCCGATACTATAAATGGCTTCATATTTCCCAGCAAGTAGGGCATCTAACACTTCCTGCAGATAACGCGGTTGCAGAAGTGAACTAGCAACCATCAAGCCTGTCATCAGAAGCGAAGCCAAGGCCTGCCACTTGTAGGTTTTTATTTTCTGAATCAGCATATTTTCTCCTTAAAAAATAGACAAAAGGGAGCGACAATGCGTCAGCTCCTTCTCATTCTGTTTGTGTGATGTTATTCTAGCAAAAAAGTGGGAACTTGTCAAAGAAGTCTCCTTGATACAAATTAGTGCGCTTTCATCTACAGTAATGCATGATAAAGGTTTTTATGGTAGAATAGTAAAAAGAAGGTTATAAAGGAGGGGAATATGGAAAAACAAACCATCGCCGTCTTGGGGCCTGGTTCTTGGGGAACTGCCCTTTCACAAGTCTTAAATGACAATGGACACGAGGTACGTATTTGGGGAAACATTCCCGAGCAAATCAATGAAATTAATACCAATCATACTAACAAACACTACTTTAAAGATGTCGTTCTAGATGAAAATATCATTGCCTACACCGACTTATCAGAGGCACTGAAAGATGTAGATGCGATTTTGTTTGTTGTCCCAACAAAAGTGACACGACTTGTTGCCCAACAAGTTGCAAAAACCTTGGACCATAAGGCTATCATCATGCACGCATCAAAGGGATTAGAGCCTGATAGCCATAAACGATTATCAACCATCCTTGAAGAAGAAATTCCTGAACATCTCCGCAGTGATATTGTCGTTGTTTCAGGACCTAGTCATGCGGAAGAAACCATTGTTCGTGACCTGACTTTAATTACTGCTGCTTCTAAGAATTTGCAAACAGCTCAATACGTTCAGGAGCTCTTTAGTAATCACTACTTCCGACTTTATACCAATACGGATGTTATCGGGGTTGAAACTGCTGGTGCTCTTAAAAACATTATCGCTGTCGGTGCTGGAGCCTTACATGGTTTAGGATTTGGTGACAACGCTAAGGCAGCCATCATCGCTCGAGGCTTGGCAGAAATTACCCGCCTAGGAGTAGCACTTGGGGCCAGTCCATTGACCTATAGTGGCTTATCCGGTGTAGGAGACTTGATCGTAACGGGAACCTCTATCCACTCTCGTAACTGGAGAGCCGGAGATGCTCTTGGTCGTGGAGAATCTCTAGCTGATATCGAAGCCAATATGGGCATGGTGATTGAAGGAATTTCAACGACTCGAGCAGCCTATGAACTAGCGCAAGAACTTGGAGTCTATATGCCAATTACACAAGCCATTTACCAAGTTATTTACCACGGAACTAATATCAAAGATGCCATTTACGACATCATGAACAATGAATTTAAAGCAGAAAATGAGTGGTCTTAACCCTCTAGAGAAAGGATTCTTATGACATCAAAAGTTAGAAAGGCAGTCATCCCTGCCGCTGGACTTGGAACTCGATTTTTACCAGCAACCAAAGCACTTGCTAAAGAAATGTTGCCAATTGTGGACAAACCAACTATCCAATTTATCGTAGAAGAAGCTCTCAAATCAGGTATTGAAGATATTCTAGTTGTCACTGGTAAATCAAAACGTTCTATTGAAGACCACTTTGACTCAAACTTTGAGCTTGAGTACAACCTCAAAGAAAAAGGCAAACATGACTTGCTAAAATTAGTAGACGAAACAACTGGCATTCGCCTTCACTTTATCCGTCAAAGCCATCCTCGTGGTCTTGGAGATGCTGTCTTACAAGCAAAAGCTTTTGTAGGGAATGAGCCCTTCGTTGTCATGCTGGGTGATGACCTAATGGATATCACAGATGACAACGCTGTACCTTTGACAAAACAATTGATGAATGATTACGAGTCGACTCACGCATCAACAATTGCTGTTATGCCTGTCCCTCATGAAGACGTTTCAGCATATGGAGTTATCGCTCCTCAGGGTGAAGGGATTAATGGTCTCTACAGCGTTGAAACTTTCGTTGAAAAACCAGCTCCAGAAGATGCTCCAAGTGATTTGGCAATCATCGGACGCTATCTGCTCACACCAGAAATTTTTGATATCCTCGAAAATCAAGCTCCCGGTGCTGGAAATGAAATCCAACTTACCGACGCTATTGATACACTTAATAAAACTCAACGTGTTTTCGCCCGCGAATTTACAGGAGCTCGTTACGACGTTGGGGATAAGTTTGGCTTTATGAAAACATCTATTGACTATGCCCTCAAGCACCCACAAGTCAAAGATGACTTGAAAGATTACATCATCCAACTGGGAAAAGAATTGGCTGAGAAAGAATAACAAAATCTTTTATATATCAAGATTAGCCACACATAAATTAAGTAAATTCTCTACTTGAATCTACCTATTTCACAAAAACTAATGAAAACGCTATACTTGTATTTGTTTTTTCATTAAAATATAGAGTAGAATAAATTAGTATAGTAAAACAAAAAAGCACCGAATCGGTGCGCACTTTTTCAAGTTGTGTACGGACAAAGCCTTATTTTAACTTGCTGTGTTGTTTCGAATGGTTCCAAAATAATAAATAATTTTAAATTTGACTTAACTGTTGGAGTAGTCATGGTTAAATTAAATCAACCGAGTCGAACATAAGTTGTTTAATTTTGTGGAAGCTATTAATAAGAATATAATAAGGGAGAAAGATAGGTGTAATTTTAATTTTAAAGTAATTGCGGACACTATCAAAGTAAAAGATTATGGAGAACAAATTTGTAGAATTTATCAAAAACAATAAAAAAGTAATCATTTCATCAGTTGCAGTTGGTGTTGTATTGGTATTAGGGTTTGGATGGTATTCATATTACCAACATCAAGCAGAGCAACAAGCAAAAATTGTACAATTAGAAAAAGATAGCAAATCAGACAAAGAACAAGTTGATAAACTATTTGAATCATTTGATGCATCTTCAGATGAATCTATTTCTAAGTTGAAAGAATTATCTGAAACTTCACTTAAAACCGATACAGGTAAAGACTATCTTAATAACAAAGTCAAAGAATCATCTAAAGCCATTGTAGATTTTCATTTGCAAAAAGGTTTGGCTTATGATATCAAAGATTCAGACGACAAATTTAAAGATAAAACAACCATAGAAAATAATGTAAAAGAAATCAATAAACAAATTGATTTTATCAAGAAAGTTGATGAAACATTCAAACAAGATAATCTTGAAGAAACTACAAAATCTCTTACTGATATTGTAGATAAATTCAATAAGCAAATCGAAGCTTTAAAGAAAGAAGAAGAACAAAAAGCAGCTGAAAAAGCTAAAGAAGAAGAGAAGAAACAATCAGAAGCTAAATCACAAGAATCTTCTGGTGGATCAAGTAGTTCAAGTACTTCAAGCAGTTCAAGTTCTAACTCATCTTCTGATTCTGGATCAAATGGTGGCGGAAGTAATTATGAAGCCCCAGCTACCGAACAATATTCATCCGGCAACAGCAATAGCGGCGGAGGAAGTAATGACGGCTATACACAATATTGGAACATTGACGCAGGTGGTAATTTTAGCTATTATCAAGAAAATCATAGCAATGGTGATGTACGTGACACTAGTGGAAACCACCTTGGAAACTATGGTGGAGGAATTACTGAATTTAGACGACGTTAATAACTATTTTAGAGCTGTTTGTTTCAAATGGTTCCAAAACACATTAAAAGCTACTCATTTTTCAAGTAGCTTTTTTCTTATTCAAGTTTACATATTAGTCGTCAAAATCCCATTCCCTTGTAGATAAGTAAGACTGCGAGCCCTACGAACAACACTAACGCTACCAGTCTCTGACTAGCGCTATACATCCGTCTTTCTCCTCTAACTGGAAAGATAACTGCTAGAAATGCTCCGCCAACTGCACCACCGATATGACCTGCTAGGCTGATTCCTGGAATCAGAACACTTCCAATAATGTTAACCACAAAAAGTGTCAGATAGGATTGCCCCAACTGCTGGATATAAGGATTACGCGTTGCATAGCGAAGAACAATAATCGCAGCAAATAGCCCATAAAGAGAGGTAGAGGCTCCTGCTGCTAAGGATTTGGGACTAAATATAAAAACAAAGAGATTGCCCATCATTCCAGATAATAGATAGAGAAAGAAAAACTGCTTGGATCCGAAAATTTCCTCTACTTGCCTACCAAGATAATAGAGCGAAAGCATATTGACAATAAAATGCTCCCACCCAATATGAACAAAAATGGCAGAGAAGAGACGCCAAACTTGCTCAGGAAAGAGGCGAATAGCTGGCCCATACATGGCTCCAAATCGAAATAAGGTATCTGCCCTATCAAAGTTTCCGCCTGCAGTCACCAACATTAGTAGAAACACCAAGGCCGTCACAAAAAGGAAGAAACTCGTCACAGGATAACGTCTATCAAAGATTTCCTTCATCAATTAATACCTCCTGAACAGGAATATCATGGTTTTCAGGGATAAAGTCCTGAATTTGAAAAGGATATATCGTACTCAAAGTATGACCAGAAAAATGTTCCAGATAACGGTCATAATAGCCTCCACCGTATCCAATCCGATATCCTTCCGTCGTAAAAACCAAGCCAGGAACATGAATCAAATCAATCTGAGAGGCATCCACCACTTCCAAATCTCCCTGTTGTTCCAGTAAGCCAAAGGCAGTTTTTACCAACTGCTGCGGATTATAGACTACAAAGTCCATGCGCCCCTTGGGATAAGTTTTGGGTATCAGAACCTTCTTGCCGTCCTTCAGCGCCTGCTCAATCAGTTCCTGCGTTTGAAACTCATGAGGAAAAGAGAGGTAGCTTGCGATGACCTTGGCTTCTTGGTAAAAGGGGTGTTTTAAAAGTCGCTCGGTTAAAGCTTGGTCTATAGCCTGTTTTTGTTCTTGAGGTAAAGCCTTCATTTCTTGCAAGACTTGCTTACGTAATTCCGATTTCATAGACAAGCCCTCTACTCTGCTGCCTTCTTTTTCAGGAAACTAGAGACCGCATCTACCCCAATGGCTAAGGATTCTTCCTTGGGACTCATCTGAGGGTGATGAAGGGCGTAGGGACTATCGATACCTAGCCAGAACATAACGCCATCTACCTTCGAAAGAAGATAACCAAAGTCCTCACCTGTCATAGCAGGCTCGATATCAATCAACTCAATTCCCTCTTTTTCTTCAAAGAAATCCATCAGTTCACGCGCCAAGACTGGATTGTTCTCAACAGGCAGATAACCACCTTGCTTGAGTTCAACTTCAACTTCCATATCGAAGGCAGCTGCAACTCCTTCTGCAACTGTTTTGACCCTCTTTTGCACCAAGAGACTCATGTCCTGTGTCAAGGCCCGAATAGTTCCATGCAAAAAGGCTGTATCTGTGATAACATTGTTGGTGGTTCCGGATTGGAAAAGACCAAAGGTCACTACTGCTCCCTCGATTGGATTAACATTGCGGCTGACCACTGACTGTACTTGGGTCACAAAGTAACTAGCAGCTACCAAGGCATCATTAGCTTCATGTGGAAAGGCTGCGTGGCCACCTTTGCCCTTGAAACGAATCTTCACCTCGCAAGTCCCTGCAAAGAGTGTATGAGTATTAGTCGCAATCTGACCAACCTTCAAATCTGGTCGAACATGAAGGCCATAAAATTGGTCTGGCAACCAGTCTCCAAAAGCACCATCCTCATACATGAGCATGCCACCAGCTTCATTTTCTTCAGCAGGTTGAAACAGAAAGAGCAGATTATTCTTGGGTTGCTCCTTAAGGGCTCGCTCAAGACAACCCAAAGCAATAGTCATGTGGAAATCATGGCCACAGGCGTGCATACGACCTTGGTGCTGAGAAGCGAAAGGAAGACCTGTTTGTTCGACAATAGGCAGGCCATCAATATCTGTTCTCCAACCAATGGTACGCTCTGGCTGACTTCCCTGCAAATAAACCAAAATCCCTGTCCGCCAAGTACGAACTTGAACAAAATCTTTACCTACAGTCAATTTCTCAATCACATCCAGCAGATAAGCCTGAGTCTTGAACTCCTCCAAGCCAATCTCTGGAATCTGGTGCAAATCTCGTCTAGTATGAATCAAATCTAACATCTATCTTTCCTCCTATATAGCAGAAAGAGGCTGGAAAAGGGTTCCGCCTCTATTTTTCTTTTACAATTACAAGGTACGAAGCGCATCCTCTAGCGCTGTTTTTTGTTGGGTTTGGGCATCAATCTCTTTGATAATACGAGCTGGAACACCTGCTACCACCACGTTTTCTGGGACATCTTGGGTAACAATAGCTCCTGCTGCAACAACTGAACCACTACCGATTTGAACTCCTTCGATAACCACTGCATTGGCACCGATAAGAACATTGTTTCCAACACGGACTGGTTCAGCGCTAGCTGGCTCAATCACACCTGCAAGAACGGCACCTGCACCAACGTGACTGTTTTTCCCAACGATAGCACGGCCTCCAAGGATAGCCCCCATGTCAATCATAGTTCCTGCACCAATTTCAGCACCGATATTGATAACTGCTCCCATCATGATAACAGCATTGTCACCAATTTCAACTTGGTCACGGATAATAGCACCTGGCTCGATACGAGCGTTGATAGCACGTTTATCTAGCAAAGGAACTGCAGAATTACGAGCATCTTGCTCAACAACATAGTCTTGATTTTCTACCAAGCCATCGAGAAGCGGAGCAACATCTTTCCAGTCTCCAAATAGGACATTCCCTAGTTTGACAACAGAGCTAGGTACAGCAGTTGCGAGTTGTCCCTCAAATGTTACTTTCACACTGGTTTTCTTTTCAGCATTGGCGATAAATTGGATAATTTCTTGAGCGTTCATTTTTGTAGCAGTCATAGGCGCCTCCTAGTTCATTTTAATGATACCTATTCTACCAAAAAAGGCCTCAAATTTGAAGCCTCAACTATTAAAATACCCCTCTTTAATTTCTCCCCTTAGCTTCTTCTACAGACAAGAAAATCATAGGAACAATAATCAACACCATAGACAAAGCTAAAAATCCATCCATAACTAGACCAAGAAAGAGAACGCTCAGTAGAGCTGAAGAAAGGGGCTCGCTAGCACTCACCACTGATACAACCAAAGGAGATACAAGGGATACCGCCTTCATCGAAATAAAGAAAGCAAATGCAGTCCCGAATACAGCTATCGTTAAACAAATCAACACGCTCACAATATCTAACTGAAAAGTAATACGATAGACTGGATGGAGTAGGTTACTAAATAGTCCCGCTATAATCATCCCCCAACCAACTGTCGGTATAAAGCCATATCGCTTGGCAAAAGGTTGTGGCAAGATAACATTAAACATGACTCCAACTGCACTGAGCAAGCCAGTTATCAAAGCTAAGGGCGTCATAGACAGCTGCGATAAATCTCCTCTAGTAGCCATTAAAAACACACCCAGCATGGCAACCAAAACATATAGGATAGCACTAAGAGACGCCTTCTTTTTGTAAACCATTCGATTGTAAAATAGGATAAAAACTGGACTGATAAATTGTAAAATAGTCGCAGTTGTCGCATTTGAGTACTCAACGCATAGATAAAAGAAAAACTGCACAGAAAAAATCCCCAAAATAGCATAGGCTAAAAAGGGCAGGTAATTTTTCTTATCTCGCCAAATATCGACTAACTTCCTACGTAACTGAAAGGCTGATAGGATCAAAACAAGACTTCCGGCTACCAGTAAACGCATAGAAGTAATCCAGCCCGAAGATACTTTATAATGAGTAAAGAAATACTCTCCTAAAATCCCGCAAATCCCCCAGATTAAACCTGATAATAGTGAATAGATTGTCCCCTTAACAATCTTTTTCTGATATTGATTCATATATTTATTTTAACATGAAAATGAAAAAGAAAAAAGTAGCAAGGATAGAACATTTTTATCCTTGCTACTACTCTATATTATCGATTAGACCTAGAAGTTCCTGTTGATGATCTTGTCCCAGAGTTATTATTTACATTTGGTAATGCCAAACTAGGGAGATTTCCTAGAATACTCTTCCAAGCATTCTGATAGTCTGCATCGCTACCCCCAATCGCAAATCTGTAAGTAGTGACCGGTGCTCCTTCTTTTGTAGCCCAGTAACTTGTTACTGTAGACCCTGAAATATCAACTTCCTTTCCATTGATTGAGACCTTGCCCGGCTTTTGCCCTGTTGATTTCAGCACTTGTGATTTTGTGACACTAGAATCAAGATTAAAGCGCTCATTTCCCCAAATACCTGGTTCAGCTTGTTGAATAGCATTGACCAAATGAGCCATATAATTCGCATTTCGGTAGTGACCTGCACCTTTAGCAAGTGGTCGATTATCATCATGGCCTAACCAACCTCCCAGAGTCAATCTAGGTGTCGAAAGCATGAGCCACATGTTCTCGTCTTCATTCGTTGTACCCGTTTTTCCAATCCAATCTGCACTTGCTAGACTAGGATTAATAGACGATAAGTCTGACTGGAAACTAGAAGTAATACGAGATGAAATGACATCACGGAGTAAACTCTGCATAATAGTAGCTGTTGCCTTAGAATAAACCTGAACAGGTTGAGATTTATATTCATAAATCACTCGGCCATCAGGAGACTCTATCTTAGCAATCATGTGTTTTTGTTGATAAACACCATTGTTAGCTATGGTCTGATAACCGTTGGTATGCTGGGCGACTGTGACTTCAATACCACCGCCCATAGGCAGACTTTCGATACCATACTCTGGAATCTCATAACCCATTTTCTCCATGTAACCCTTGACATCTACACCCTTCTCACGAAGCATGCGATAAGTCCAATAGGCTGGGATATTCCACGAATAGTTCAAGGCTTCACCCAAGGTCATCATACCTGTACCTGGACTGTTTACATACATGATAGGATTGCCATTAGAGAATTTTGTCGGATAATTTGACAAGATACTAGCGCTTCCCATCAAACCTTGGTCAATGGCAATACCGTAGGCCAGCAAAGGCTTAGTTGTAGAGGCTGGCGAACGCTTGGTATCAAAGGCGTGATTGTTTTGGTTTGTCTGGTAATTACGACCACCAACGAAGCCTAGAACAGCCCCCGTTTTATTGTCCATCAAAACATTCCCTACTTCAGGCTGCCCAGTCGAATCATCTACCAAACGACCGTAGTTAGCAACTGCATTTTGCATGGCGTTATGGATTTTTTTATTGATCGTTGTAGTGATTTTATAACCGCCATTACTTAGTTCCTGCTCAGCACGCTCATGATAGGCCTTTTGAATCGCTTCCTTTTTCAACTCTTGACTAGAGACATTGTCCTGCTGAATTAAATAATCATACATACGATCTGTTGCTTCAGACATAGCCGTAAAGTAAAGGTAATCTCTTGAAACAGCATTGACAGTTCCTGATGGCAAGAAATCTTGTTTGAGATTGTAATCCTTGTACTGGTCGTATTCTTCCTGAGTCAAGGCACCCGTACGGTACATATTATAGAGAACATCCTTAGCTCGTTTCAAACCAAGCTCTAAATCTTCATCACTCTTTAACTCTCCAGTATTTTCATAAGGAGAATAAGTAATCGGACTCTGTGGCAAACCTGCAAGGAAAGCGGCTTGGGGAATACTCAACTTGTTAGCATCGATACCGAAAATCCCTTCAGCAGCTTGCTGGGCACCTGCAATATTCTGCCCTTTATGATTTCGACCAAAGGGAGCAACATTGAGATAGGTGGTCAAGATGTCATCCTTGCTCATGCTCCGTTCCAAGGCAAGGGCATCGACAATTTCTGTAGCCTTACGAGCCAAAGTAGGAGCATCTCCAACCACTTGTTGCTTGATTAACTGTTGGGTCAAAGTCGAGCCCCCACTAGATGAGCCCAAACCTGCAAAGGTTCCCAAAGTCGCCCGAATCACAGCTTTTGGCACAACCCCATTATGTTCAAGGAAATGTTCGTCCTCAGTTGCAACGATAGCCTTTTTGAGATTGTCTGATATTTCCTCAGATGAAACAGAAGTTCGCAGTAGGTCACTCTCGATAGAAGCAATGACACTCCCATCTGCGTAAACAATTTCTGAGATGGAAGAAATATTTTTAACTTGCTTGACCAAGTCCTCCGATTTGGGAACCTTGACCTTGTCAAACAAAGCAACTCCATAACCAAGAGCTACACCAGCACCAAAAAGTCCACCGATAAAGCCTAGAATAAAGAGAGTATTCAAAATGCCCTTAATAGCAACTAAAATGCTACCTAGGATAGCCAGAACTTTCCCACCTGTCCCATCCAAATTCTTCTCTTTTGAGACTTTCTCTGATTTTCTATGATTTATTTTTGATTTTACTCGCTGGAAAAATTCCAGCATTTTTCGTTTTAATTCATTTAATTGATTTTGCATGGATTTCCTCACTGTAACTATTATACCATAAAAGGTAAACTTTCAATAAAATAGCCACTTTCTTCCCTATTCTACTAGGCTATTGCCCAAGTTTGTGATACAATAGGTAGAAACAATATTTTTAAAAAGGAGAAAAGACACATGCACATTTTTGATGAGCTAAAAGAGCGTGGTTTGATTTTTCAAACGACTGATGAAGAAGCTTTGCGTAAAGCCCTAGAAGAAGGTCAAATTTCTTATTATACTGGCTACGATCCAACTGCTGACAGCCTTCACCTAGGCCACCTTGTCGCAATCTTGACAAGTCGTCGCTTGCAACTAGCAGGTCACAAACCTTATGCGCTCGTTGGCGGTGCTACAGGTCTCATCGGAGATCCGTCCTTCAAAGATGCTGAACGTAGTCTCCAAACAAAAGACACAGTAAATGGCTGGGTCAAGTCTATCCAAGGACAACTTTCTCGTTTTCTTGACTTTGAAAATGGTGAAAACAAAGCTGTCATGGTCAACAACTACGACTGGTTTGGCAGCATCAGCTTCATTGACTTCCTCCGTGATATCGGAAAATACTTCACTGTCAACTACATGATGAGTAAGGAATCTGTTAAAAAACGGATCGAAACAGGGATTTCTTACACTGAGTTTGCTTACCAAATCATGCAAGGTTACGACTTCTTCGTCCTTAACCAAGACCACAACGTGACGCTACAAATCGGTGGTTCTGACCAGTGGGGAAATATGACAGCTGGTACTGAATTGCTTCGCCGTAAGTCTGACAAGACTGGTCACGTTATCACTGTTCCATTGATCACAGATGCAACTGGTAAGAAATTTGGTAAATCTGAAGGAAACGCAGTCTGGCTCAATCCTGAAAAGACTTCTCCATACGAAATGTACCAATTCTGGATGAACGTTATGGACGCTGACGCTGTTCGCTTCTTGAAAATCTTTACTTTCTTGACACTTGATGAGATTGAAGACATCCGCAAACAATTTGAAGCGGCTCCACACGAACGCTTGGCACAAAAAGTCTTGGCTCGTGAAGTCGTAACACTTGTACACGGAGAAGAAGCTTACAAAGAAGCTCTCAACATCACTGAGCAACTCTTTGCAGGAAACATCAAAAACCTTTCTGTCAAAGAACTCAAACAAGGACTTCGTGGAGTGCCAAACTACCAAGTTCAAGCAGAAGAAAACCACAATATCGTGGAACTGCTCGTTTCATCTGGTGTGGTTAACTCAAAACGCCAAGCCCGTGAAGATGTCCAAAACGGAGCTATCTACGTAAACGGCGACCGTATCCAAGACCTTGACTATATCTTGAGTGATGCAGATAAGTTAGAAAACGAACTGACTGTTATCCGTCGCGGTAAGAAAAAATACTTTGTATTGACTTACTAAACTGTTCAACATTTACCTATAAAAAAGGAGTTAACCTCGAGAAAGGTAACTCCTTTTTGCTGTTAATAACTCTCATCTATCTATTTTTAATAGACAGACTACGCAAGACAATGCGCAAGGTTGTTAGATTATGTAAGATAGAGAGATTTGAAGGACTGAGCCAATTAAACAAGCCAAAGCCAATCAAACTACTATTTACGACAACGGTATCTTGAATATTCTTCTTGATGAGTGTTTGCAAAGATGATGATAGCGAATCCAACTCTTGGAAGAAATCCAAGCGATTATCTAACAATAAGATATCACTCATCTGCTTAGAAATATCTGCGCTCTCATTCATCACCACACCGATATCTGATAGGGTTAGAGCCGCTGAGTCATTCAATCCATCTCCAACCATCAAAATAGTGTGACCTGCTTTCTGCAGTTCCTCTACTAACTCAAATTTCCCATCAGGTTTCAAGTCTGTATAGACCTGATCAAAGGGCAAATCTTTGACTAATTCCTCTGTCCTAACCAGGGTGTCCCCTGTTGCCAGAATCAATTTTTTCCCTTGTGCCTTCAGTTTCTCCAAGGCTGCTTTTGCTTCTTTTCTCAAAGGCGTATGAATGCAGAACATTCCAATCAATTCATTCTGGTAGGCTAAGAATAAGAGATTGTAGTGATTCTTGTACTCTTCAACCAAAGCATGTTGTTCCAAACTAATATGAATCTGCTCATCCTGCATCAAGACATAATTCCCAATAAGAACTGGTTGGCCATCAATATGTGACTTAATTCCCTTGCTTGCAATATATTGGAGTTTCCCATGCATTTCCTCATGTTCAATCCCCTCTATCTCAGCTTGCTTGACAATGGCATTAGCAATAGGATGATAAATGTGTTCCTCAAGACAGGCACTGATTCTGAGAATATCTTCCTCGCTATAATCCCCAAAAGGTAACACCTTTTCAACTATAGGATAGCTAGTTGTGATTGTTCCTGTCTTATCAAACAAGAAAGTATCAACTTCCAGATATTTCTCTAGAACATCTCCATCCTTGATCACCATTTCACGGTTCAACCCCTCTTTGATAGCTGTCAAATAAGCTACAGGAGTAGAGATTTTCAAAGCGCAGGAGAAATCGACCAATAGGAAAGAAATAGCCTTAGAAAAAGAACCTGTTAATAGGTAAGTCAGACCAGCCCCCAAGAAATTATATTTGACGACCTTGTCCGCCATTTTGATGAAATAGCGTTGTTTCGTTTTCTTGTTTTCTTCAGATTTCTTCATCAACTCAATCAGCTGTAAAATCCGGCTGTTCATCTGATTATCGGTTACACGAATGCGCAACTCTCCAGTTTCTAATACTGTATTTGCACAAACCAAATCAGACTCTCTTTTTTCAACTGGAAAACTCTCTCCCGTCAAGGAACTTTCGTTGACCATACCTAAACCTGAAACTACTTGTCCATCAAACAGAATTTCATTTCCTTGAGATAGGACCAAGACATCTCCTATTTGAACATCGGAACTCTTGATACTAACAACCGTATCGCCCTGTACTAAGAATACATCGCTCTCTTTTGCAAGAAGGCTTTGTTCTAAATCTGTTGCAGTTTTTTTCAAGGACCACTGATCTAAATGATTCCCCAAATCAAGCATAAACATGATATTGCTAGCTGTCTTGGATTGGTTCATAAACAAGGACAATAAAATCGCCGAACAGTCCAAGACCTCCATCGTTAGTTCCTTACGCGCTAGGGTCTGATAGGCTTCTCTAACATAACCCAAAGCCTGATAACAAGTCCATATATAGCGAATAGGATACGGCACAAAACTACGAAAAATCATACGCTTAATCGCTGCACCTGAAACAATAGAATAAGCACTCTCTTCTCTACGAATGGGAAGAGTCATCAACTCAGAAACTTTCCCTTTATCAATTCTTTTTAAAAAGGCTTCTGCATTATCTAATACAGAAAAGCCTTCTTTTATACGTAGAGTAAAGTGCTGTTGATCCATGTAAAACTGGATAGACTCAATCCCCTTTTCATCTCTCGCCAAGGAACGAAGATAGTCTTGAATATCCAAGGTGAGTGAAAAAGAAGATGATAGTCGGATATGTTGGTATCCTCTATGTAGCACTTTAAAAGACATACTATTCTCCTATAAGGCTATCTAATTGCTCTTCTTTTTTCTCTTGCTCGTACAAATATTTGGCATCTTGCAAGACATCGTCTCCATGTTGCTTCACAACAGAAACAGATGCATCTAGCTCGTCTTTCAGCTTGTAAGCCTTAGCCAAAGCTTTAGAATAACCTTTTTTAGCTTCCTTACTTGCTAAGATTTTCAAGCCAAGGGTACCAAATGCGACACCACCCAAAAAGAGTGATGATTTTTTCGCAACTTTTGCAACGGTTAATACTTCTTTTAACATACTTATTTCCTCCTTATCATTATTATATAGAAATTTAGATATAAAAGCAATTTTATTCTATAAATTGGAGAATTAGTTTTATTTCTACTGAATCTCCCATCTACTTATTCCTAAAGTTGCTTTCATTTGCCTCTTTTGATACACTTAAACTATGAATACAAATCTCAAACCCAAACTTCAGCGTTTTGCTTCTGCGACTGCCTTTGCCTGTCCTGTCTGTCAAGAAAATCTGACTCTGGTAGAGAGCAGTCTCAAATGCAACAATCGCCATTCTTTTGACTTAGCTAAATTTGGCTATGTCAATCTGGCACCTCAAATCAAGCAATCTACCAACTACGACAAGGAAAACTTTCAAAACCGCCAACAAATCCTAGAAGCCGGCTTTTATCAGGCTATTCTAGAGGTCGTCTCTGATTTACTTTCAAACTCAAAAAATACCAAAACAATTTTAGATATCGGTTGTGGTGAAGGATTCTATTCTCGCAAACTCCAAGAAAGTCATCCTGACAAAACCTTCTATGCCTTTGATATTTCCAAAGATTCCGTCCAAATCGCTGCCAAGAGTGAACCAAACTGGGCAGTCAACTGGTTCGTTGGTGACTTGGCTCGTCTTCCTATAAAAGACGCTAGCATGGATATCCTGCTTGATATCTTTTCCCCTGCCAACTATGGAGAATTTCGTCGCGTTTTATCCAAAGACGGCATCTTGATAAAGGTTATTCCAACTAAAAATCACCTCAAGGAAATCCGTCAGAAGGTACAAGACCAGCTGACAAACAAGGATTATTCTAATCAAGATATCAAAAATCATTTCCAGGGACACTTTACCATCCTATCTAACCAAACGGCCTCTCTGACTAAGACTATCACAGCAGATCAGCTCCAAGCCCTACTCAGTATGACTCCTCTCCTCTTTCACATCGACCAGAGCAAGATTGACTGGAGCCAACTGACAGAGATTACCATTGAAGCAGAGATTTTGGTTGGGAGAGTATTCTAAACTAGACTTCCCAAAGGCAGACAACTTACCGAAAATCTTTAATATTACAAAAACGCATAAGAACAGGTGCTCAAAAACCTTAATCTTATGCGTTTTGTTATGCAAAAATCGCTGGAGTTTCTATACACATTAAGCGGAAATCTTTGAAATCAGTTCTTTTAATAACCATTGAATACCATATATTACATTTACCCCAAATATGATATAGGCCGTATAAATCAAGTATTTCGATTTCTCCCGCCTCAAAGAATAGATCTTGTACAAAATAGATAAATTTAAAATAATAAATAACAGAGACAAAATCTTCCCTCCAAAATCAATCCTAAAGGTACACAGCTAAGCATAGCCCTAAACTTTATTTTCGATTCGAAATAATAAATTTATCAATAAATAGCAATTGATATAAGGCGAGTACAGATCCCCAGAAACTACCTCGAAGAGAGATTTCTTGATGATTGAGAGGAAACAAATCATGGTTACCAATATAGAGGCAGGTCAAAATGATAAATAAAATCCAAAATAAATCAGTCCATCTATATTTTGAAAAATATTTTTTCCACATAAAAACACCTTCTTTCCTATAATCATATTATAACACTTTGTGTAAGCGAATACAAAAAATATGAGGTAAGCAACTACGAAGAAACATAAGGCTGAAATAAAGTGTTATGCGTTCACTGTATCTATGATTTCTATCTTTTTAAAACAAGATTGACCCAAACCCACAGCATTCAAAAAAGCGAATTTCAATCGAAATTCGCTTTATAGGAAAGTGTATTAGTATAAATCTTGTATCTTAGTTCAAGTGCCAGATATCTTCGTTGTACTGAGCGATTGTACGGTCAGATGAGAAGAATCCTGCTTTAGAAATGTTAACGATGACTTTATCCAACCATGCGTCACGGTCTTCGTAGTCAGCCAACATTTGCTCTTTCACTTTGATGTAATCTTCTAAGTCAAGAAGAGTCATGAACCAGTCTTTGTTGATCAATTCATTGTAAAGACGTTCCAAGCGCTCTTTGTTTCCAGCTGCAAGAACTGCATCGCTAACGATGAAGTCAACCAATGGTTTGATAGCTTCACGAGCGTAGAATTCGCTTGATTTGTATGCCGCTTTTGCGTAAAGGTCGATAACAGTTTCTGAATCTTCACCAAAGATGTAGATGTTTTCGTCTCCAACCAACTCAGCAATTTCCACGTTAGCACCGTCCATAGTACCAAGAGTCAAAGCTCCGTTCAACATGAATTTCATGTTACCAGTACCTGAAGCTTCTTTAGAAGCAAGTGAGATTTGTTCTGAGATATCACATGCTGGGATAAGGAAACTTGCTGCAGTAACGTTGTAGTTTTCAACCATAACTACTTGCAGGTGTGGAGCTACTGCTGGATCGTTAGCAATAACTTCTGACATGCAAAGGATCAAGTGGATGATGTCTTGAGCAATTGTGTAGGCTGGAGCTGCTTTACCACCAAAGAAGATTGTGATTGGGCGAGCAGGGATGTTACCAGCTTTGATGTCAAGGTATTTGTGGATTACGTACAAAGCGTTCATTTGTTGGCGTTTGTACTCGTGAAGACGTTTGATTTGAATATCAAAGATAGAGTTTGGATTGATTTCCACACCTTGGTGTTCTTTCAAGTGACGAGCCAATTTACGTTTGTTGTGAGCCTTGATGCTTTCCAATTTTTCTTTGACAGCTGCTTTGTCTTCATAAGACAAAAGTTTTTCAAGCTCATCTGCTTCATGGTGCCAACCTTCTCCAAGAATCTCATCCAAGTAGTGAGACAAGCTTGGGTTAGCATGCATGAGCCAACGACGGAAAGTGATACCGTTTGTTTTGTTGTTGAATTTTTCTGGGTAAAGGTCATAGAAGGCTTTCAACTCAGAGTTCTTCAAGATTTCAGTGTGGAGCGCTGCTACCCCGTTAACGCTGTATCCATAGTGGATATCCATGTGAGCCATGTGAACACGTCCACTTTCGTCAATAATTTGAACAGCTGGATCTTTCACTTCTGCTTTCACACGACGGTCCAATTCTTCGATGATTGGTACCAAGTGAGGAACCACTTCTTGCAAGAATTCAAGAGGCCATTTTTCAAGGGCTTCAGCAAGGATTGTGTGGTTCGTGTAAGCAGTCATACTACGAACGATTGAGATTGCTTCGTCAAGCTCAATACCACGAGCAGTCAAAAGACGAATCAGTTCAGGGATAACCATTGATGGGTGAGTATCGTTGATTTGTACAACTGCGTAGTCAGCAAGGTCATGCAAGTTGCTTCCTTTTTCGATTGCTTCGTCAATGATCAATTGCGCACCGTTTGAAACCATGAAATATTGTTGGAAGATACGGAGCAATTCACCTTGACGGTCACTATCATCTGGGTAAAGGAAGAGAGTCAAGTTGCGAGCGATATCTGTCTTGTCAAAGTTGATACCATCTTTAATGATAGAAGAATCAACTGAATCCAAGTCAAACAAACGCAAGCGGTTTTTAGTTGCTGTTTCATAACCAGTAACATCAATATCGTAAAGAGTTGATGTCAAAGTAAAGTCTGCAAATGGTACTTGGTAGCTACGGCTTGAGCGAACCAACCAGTTTTGCTCTGTCAACCATGCATTTGGAATTGTTTCTTGTTGGTTGTTTTTAAGAACTTGTTGGAAAAGACCGTAGTGGTAGTTAAGACCAACACCGTCACCGTTCAAACCAAGAGTAGCAATTGAGTCGATAAAGCAGGCAGCCAAACGTCCCAAACCACCATTACCAAGAGATGGTTCCAATTCAACTTCTTCAACTTCGATCAAGTCTTTACCTGCAGCTGCAAGTTCTTTTTTAACATCGTCGTAAAGACCAAGGTTGATCAAGTTGTTTGACAAGAGTTTACCAATCAAGAACTCAGCTGAGATATAGTAAACTTTCTTTTTACCAGTGTTAACTGGTTTTTGGCTGCTTGCAAGCTTGCTGTAGTTAAGAAGAGCAAGGTAAAGCTCTTCATTGCTACATTCTGCAATGGTTTTATTGTAACGATTTTGTACAAATTCTTGTAGTGATAACATGTTTAAGGTATCTCCTGATATTGTATTATTTCTTTAATTCTACCAAATTTTCATTGATTCGGCGATAAATTGTTGTCAAGTCAAGCAAGCCTTCCTCGACAGCTGGTGTCAATTGATCTTCAGTCATACGCCAAGACCAGTTTCCACCGAGGGTAGATGGGAAGTTCATACGAGCTGTCTCATCCAATTCTAGCAAATCTTGCATAGTTGCAATTGCCATGAAGCTAACTGATGAAAAGACTGTACGAAGCATAGCGTGTGGAACTGTTTCGTATTCTTTACGGTTAGTATAGCGAGCCATGTACTCACGAGTCGCATCATCGATCTCGTTACGGTACCAACCAAGGACCGTGTTGTTATCGTGTGTTCCTGTGTACATAACTGAGTTAGCAGGTGCCAAGTGTGGGCTATCGATGCTTTCGTCTTCTGGGTTGAAGGCAAATTGAAGAATCTTCATTCCTGGGAAGCCAGTACGTTCACGCAACTCGATAACTTCATCAGTCATGAAGCCAAGGTCTTCAGCTATGATGTTTAGCTCACCAAGTTCTTCTTTAACGGCTGCAAAAAGCTTGTAGCCAGGACCTTTCACCCACTCGCCAGGTGCTGCTGTATCGGAACCAGCAGGGATTTCCCAGTAAGATTCGAAACCACGGAAGTGGTCGATACGAACGATATCGTAGATTTTGAAGCTTTCACGCAAGCGTTCAATCCACCATTTGTAGCCGTCTTTGTCCATTGCTTCCCAGTCATAGATTGGGTTACCCCAAAGCTGACCAGTTGCAGAAAACTCATCTGGTGGGCATCCTGCGATGCAAGTCGCCTTACCATTGACATCTGTCTTGAAGAGATGTGGATTTGCCCACATATCGCTTGAATCTTCCGCTACGTAGATTGGCATGTCCCCAACGATTTCAACGTGGTTGTCGTTAGCATAAGCTTTCAATTTCAACCATTGTTGGAAGAAGAAGTATTGAGTCACACGGTGGTAAACCAACTTGTCTGCCAATTGCTCACGGTAGCTTTCAAGTGCTGAAGCTTTACGAGCACGAGCATCTGCATCTGGCCATTCAGTCCAAGCAAGATTGTCAAAATGCTCTTTGATAGCCATATACTCTGCAAAGAGCTCAAGCCATGATTGGTTGTCTTGAGCAAATTTCTCAAAATCTTTAACATCTCCTACTTCCAAGAAACGTTTTACCGCTTTTTCTAAAAGAGGACGACGTGCATAGTAGATTTTCGCATAATCAACTTCAGAAGCATCACTACCAAAGTCAACCCCTTCAAGGTCACTTGCTTGCAACAAGCCTTGTTCCACCAAGATATCTAAATCGATAAAATGAGTGTTCCCTGCGAAGGCTGAGAAAGATTGGTAAGGAGAATCTCCGTAACTAGTTGTTCCTAGTGGAAGGATTTGCCAGTAACGTTGTTTTGTGCGAACCAAGAAATCAACGAAGTCGTAAGCACTTTTACCAAATGATCCGATTCCGTATGCTCCTGGAAGAGAAGAAATGTGCATCAACACACCACTTTGACGTTTTTTCATAATAAGCACCTCATGTGTTTATAGTTAGATATTACATTTTTATGAGCGCAAACGTTTGCGCTATTACTAGTATAGCTCATTTTCTTGATAAATGCAAGCGGTTTTAAATAACTTTTTGATTATTTTTTAAAATTTTTTTCTTCTTACTCGTATATATATTCTTTCAGGAAACAAACAAAATAGAAATAAGGGTTTTACTTATCTTATTAAGCAAAAATAAAGTGAGAATCCTCTCTGCTTTCCATTTGTAAATTAGGCAATCGTTTTCTCAACTTTTTTTTAAATTTAAAACAAAACCAATTTTTGGGATTTTCTACTATTATATGACGATGAAGCGTTTACTTTTTTTACAATTTTTTTAAAAATTTTTACAAAAAACACTTGCAACCGCTTTCTGATTGTGTTATACTAGTCCCATAAAGGAAAACGTTTGCGTTTCCTCATTATAAAATTTGTTATTCTTTAGGAGGAATACACTATGTCATCTAAATTCATGAAGAGCGCTGCTGTGCTTGGAACTGTTACACTTGCTAGCTTGCTTTTGGTAGCTTGCGGAAGCAAAACTGCTGATAAACCTGCAGATTCTGGTTCATCTGAAGCGAAAGAACTCACTTTCTACGTTGAAGATCAATATAAAGCATTTGCTGAATCAGCTGCAAAAGCTTACGAAAAAGAAGCTGGAGTAAAAGTTACTATCAAAACAGGAGACCAAATGGGTGGTCTTGACAAACTTTCTCTTGACAACCAATCAGGTCAAGCTGCTGACGTTATGATGGCTCCATACGACCGTGTAGGTAGCCTTGGTACTGACGGACAACTTTCAGAAGTGAAATTGAGCGACGGTGCTAAAACAGATGATAAAACTAAATCTCTTGTAACAGCTGCTGACGGTAAAGTTTACGGTGCTCCTGCTGTTATCGAGTCACTTGTTATGTACTACAACAAAGACTTGGTAAAAGAAGCTCCAAAAACTTTTGCTGACTTAGAAAACCTTGCTAAAGATAGCAAATATGCTTTCGCTGGAGAAGATGGAAAAACTTCTGCCTTCCTAGCTGACTGGACAAACTTCTACTATGCATATGGACTTCTTGCTGGTAACGGTGCTTACGTATTCGGACAAAACGGTAAAGACGCTAAAGACATCGGTCTTGCCAACGACGGTTCTATCGCAGGTATCAACTACGCTAAATCTTGGTATGAAAAATGGCCTAAAGGTATGCAAGATACGGAAGGTGCTGGCAACTTAATCCAAACTCAATTCCAAGAAGGTAAAACAGCTGCTATCATCGACGGACCTTGGAAAGCTCAAGCCTTTAAAGACGCTAAAGTAAACTACGGTGTTGCAACTATCCCAACTCTTCCAAATGGAAAAGAATATGCTGCATTCGGTGGTGGTAAAGCTTGGATCATCCCATCAAGCACTAAGAACCTTGAAGGCGCTCAAAAATTTGTAGACTTCCTTGTTTCAACTGAAGAACAAAAAGCCTTCTACGATACAACTAACGAAATCCCAGCTAACACTGAAGCTCGTACATATGCTGAAGGTAAAAATGATGAGTTGACAACAGCTGTTATCAAACAGTTCAAGAACGCTCAACCAATGCCAAACATCTCTCAAATGTCTGCAGTTTGGGATCCAGCGAAAACTATGCTCTTTGATGCTGTAAGTGGTAAGAAAGATGCGAAAACAGCTGCTAACGACGCTGTAACATTGATCAAAGAAACAATCAAACAAAAATTTGGTGAATAAAAAATTTGTTCAAGGGGGGTGGAAATCAAATCCCCCTTTGAATTTATCAATCAAAAACATATATAGTTTAGGTTTTAATTAGAAACCAGTATCCTATGAAAGGAGTTATTATGGAAAAGCAACAACCTAGTAAAGCAGCTCTGCTGTCTATCATTCCTGGGTTAGGACAGATTTACAATAAACAAAAAGCCAAAGGTTTTATCTTCCTTGGTGTAACCATCGTATTCGTCCTTTACTTCCTAGCACTTGCAGCCCCTGAATTGAGCAATCTCATCACTCTTGGTGACAAACCAGGTCGTGATAATTCCCTCTTTATGCTGATTCGTGGTGCCTTCCATTTAATCTTTGTAGTTGTTTATGTACTCTTTTATTTCGCAAATATCAAAGACGCACATACAACTGCCAAACACATTAACAATGGCATACCAGTAGCACTTACCTTTAAAGAAATGGTCAAAGGAATCTATGAAAATGGCTTCCCTTACCTCTTAATCATTCCATCTTACATTGCCATGACTTTTGCGATTATCTTCCCAGTTATCGTAACCTTGATGATCGCCTTTACCAACTACGACTTCCAACACTTGCCACCAAACAAATTGTTGGACTGGGTTGGTTTGACCAACTTTACAAACATTTGGAGCTTGAGTACCTTCCGTTCTGCCTTTGGTGCCGTCCTTTCTTGGACTATCATCTGGGCTTTATCTGCCTCAACTTTACAGATCGTCATTGGTATCTTCACAGCTATCATTGCTAACCAACCATTTATCAAAGGAAAACGTATCTTCGGTGTTATTTTCCTTCTTCCTTGGGCTGTCCCAGCCTTCATCACTATCCTGACATTCTCAAACATGTTTAACGATAGTGTTGGTGCTATCAACACTCAAGTATTGCCAATCTTGGCTAAATTCCTTCCTTTCCTTGATGGTGCTCTTATTCCTTGGAAAACAGACCCAACTTGGACTAAGATTGCCTTGATTATGATGCAAGGTTGGCTTGGATTCCCATATATCTACGTTTTGACCTTGGGTATCTTGCAATCTATTCCTAACGACCTTTACGAAGCAGCTTATATTGACGGTGCTAATGCTTGGCAAAAATTCCGCAACATCACTTTCCCAATGATCTTGGCTGTTGCTGCACCTACTTTGATTAGCCAATACACCTTCAACTTTAACAACTTCTCTATCATGTACCTCTTCAATGGTGGAGGTCCTGGTAGTGTCGGAGGGGGAGCTGGTTCAACTGATATCTTGATCTCATGGATCTACCGTTTGACAACAGGTACATCTCCTCAATACTCAATGGCGGCTGCTGTTACCTTGATTATCTCTATCATTGTCATCTCAATCTCTATGATCGCATTCAAGAAACTACACGCATTTGATATGGAGGACGTCTAAGATGAATAACTCAATTAAACTCAAACGTAGACTGACTCAAACCCTTACTTACCTCTACTTGATTGGTCTATCAATCGTGATTATCTATCCACTGTTGATTACCATCATGTCAGCCTTTAAAGCAGGTAACGTCGCAGCCTTTAAACTTGATACTAACATCGACTTCAATTTTGATAACTTTAAAGGACTCTTTACTGAAACTCTATACGGTACTTGGTATCTCAATACCTTGATCATCGCCTTGGTTACCATGGCGGTTCAAACAAGTATCATCGTACTTGCTGGTTATGCCTACAGCCGTTACAACTTCTTGGCTCGTAAACAAAGTTTGGTCTTCTTCTTGATTATCCAAATGGTGCCAACCATGGCCGCTTTGACAGCCTTCTTCGTTATGGCGCTTATGTTGAACGCCCTTAACCACAGCTGGTTCCTCATCTTCCTATACGTTGGTGGTGGTATCCCGATGAATGCTTGGCTCATGAAAGGCTACTTCGATACAGTGCCAATGTCTCTAGACGAATCTGCAAAACTAGACGGTGCAGGACACTTCCGTCGCTTCTGGCAAATTGTTCTTCCACTTGTTCGCCCAATGGTTGCCGTACAAGCTCTCTGGGCCTTCATGGGACCTTTCGGGGACTACATCCTCTCTAGTTTCTTGCTTCGTGAGAAAGAATACTTTACTGTTGCCGTTGGTCTCCAAACCTTCGTCAACAATGCGAAGAACTTGAAGATTGCCTACTTCTCAGCAGGTGCTATCCTCATCGCCCTTCCAATCTGTATTCTCTTCTTCTTCCTACAAAAGAACTTTGTTTCAGGACTTACAAGTGGTGGCGACAAGGGATAATTTATCCCCGCCACCCTTTTTCATTTTAAAACTTGTTACTGTAAAACTATCCTTGTAGCAAGCAATTTATCTCCTAGACTTGAAATAAAGCACATTTCTCTATATAATACTCATATAGAAAACACCTTTTAGAAAGATACCTATGCTTCCATATCCATTTTCCTATTTTTCAAGTATTTGGGGATTTCGTAAGCCCCTGTCCAAACGTTTCGGACTCAACTGGTTCCAACTTCTCTTTACCAGTATCTTCCTTATCAGCTTATCTATGGTACCTATTGCCATCCAAAACAGCTCGCAGGAGACTTATCCGCTAGAAACCTTTATCGATAATGTCTATGAACCATTGACAGATAAGGTTGTACAGGATCTCTCTGAACACGCTACAATTGTTGATGGCAAATTAACTTATACTGGAACAGCTAGTCAAGAGCCTTCTATTGTGATCGGTCCAAGTCAAAGCAAGGAATTACCTAAGGACTTGCAACTGCATTTCGATACGAATGAGCTCGTCATCAGCAAAGAAAGTAAAGAACTGACCCGTGTCTCTTACCGAGCGATTGAGACTGAGAGTTTCAAAAGTAAAGACAGCTTGACCCAAGCCATTTCTAAAGACTGGTACCAGCAGAATCGTGTCTATATCAGTCTCTTTCTAGTTCTCGGTGCGAGCTTCCTCTTTGGTTTGAATTTCTTTATCGTCTCTCTAGGAGCGAGTCTTCTCCTTTATATCACTAAGAAATCACGCCTCTTTTCATTTAGGACCTTTAAAGAGTGCTACCATTTTATCTTGAACTGTTTAGGATTACCAACTCTGATTACACTTATTTTGGGACTCTTTGGCCAAAATATGTCAAACCTCATCACTGTACAAAACATTCTTTTTGTTCTGTATCTGGTCACTATCTTTTATAAAACGCATTTCCGTGATCCAGATTACCATAAATAGGAGATTTTTATGCCCGTTACGATTAAAGACGTGGCCAAGGCTGCTGGTGTTTCACCTTCAACCGTAACCCGTGTTATTCAAAACAAATCAACCATTAGCGACGAAACAAAAAAACGTGTTCGTAAGGCTATGAAGGAGCTCAATTACCACCCCAACCTCAACGCTCGTAGTTTGGTAAGCAGTTATACCCAAGTTATCGGCTTGGTGCTTCCTGACGACTCAGACGCCTTCTATCAAAATCCTTTCTTCCCATCTGTCCTCCGTGGTATCGCCCAAGTCGCCTCTGAAAACCACTACGCCATTCAGATCGCGACAGGTAAAGATGCCAAAGAGCGTCTTAAAGCTATTTCTCAGATGGTCTATGGTAAGCGTGTAGATGGTTTGATTTTCCTCTATGCCCAAGAAGAGGACCCTTTGGTTAAGTTAGTAGCAGACGAGCAATTTCCTTTCCTTATCTTAGGTAAATCTCTATCTCCCTTCATTCCACTTGTCGATAATGACAATGTCCAAGCTGGTTTTGATGCGACAGAGTATTTCATCAAAAAAGGATGCAAGCGAATTGCCTTTATCGGAGGTACTAAGCGACTCTTCGTAACACAAGACCGTCTGACAGGTTACGAGCTAGCTCTAAAACAATACCAACTTCCTCTCGATACTAATCTGACTTACTTTGCTACTGAATTTCTTGAAGATAATGGTTATCGCTTTAGTAGACTTCTCTTCAAACACGATCCAAATATTGACGCTATTATTACCATTGATAGTCTCCTTGCTGCAGGGGTCTGTGATTACATCGCAAAACACCAACTGGATGTCCCTGTCCTCAGCTTCGACTCAGTCAATCCCAAGCTCAACTTGGCAGCCTATGTCGATATCAATAGTTTGGAGCTTGGTCGTGTTTCCTTTGAAACTATTCTCCAGATCATCAATGATGCTAAAAGCAATAAACAAATTTGTTATCGCCAGTTGATTGCCCACAAAATTATCGAAAAATAAAAACCAGCTCGAGCTGGTTTTTTTGATCACTAATTATCTGTTTCAACGAACCGTCCCAAAATATGAACATTCTCCGAGACAGAGACAAAGGCGCTTGGATCCACCTGTTTCATAATCTGTTTAAATTCATTAAACTCTGCACGTGTAATGACAGTGATTAAAACTGCCTTTCTTTCGTGATTATAGGTTCCTTCTGCATCGTGGATCATGGTTGCACCGCGGTGCAATTTTTTATGGATTTTTTCAATTACCTTCTCTGGATGATTGGTCACAATCATGGCCTGCATCCGTTTTTGCTTGGTAAAGACAGCGTCTGTGACACGGCTAGAGACAAAGATGGTAATCATAGAGTAGAGAGCGTATTCCCAACCAAAGGTCAAGCCTGCTATCAGCATGATGGTCCCATTTACCAAGAAAGAAATACTACCAACATTCTTACCCGTTTTCTTGCGAATAGTCAGGCTGACGATATCCGTCCCACCACTGGAGATATTGTTTCGAAGAGCAAAACCAATCCCCAAGCCCATGACAACGCCCCCAAAGAGGGCATTGATAATAGGATCCTCCGTCAAGGTTGCCACAGGGACAAACTGGATAAAGAAGGAACTCATGGATACCGTGATAAAGGTAAAAACAGTGAACTTATGCCCTATCTGATACCAAGCCAAGACCATCAAAGGGAAATTAATGGCGTAGAAGGTCAGCGAAATCGGAATATGAAAACCAAACCAGTGATTACTCAAGGCAGAGATAATCTGTGCCAGACCTGTCGCACCACTCGAATACACATGCCCTGGTTGGAAAAAGAAATTGACCGCTACTGCTGATAGAAAACCATATACCAGAGAGGCCGAAATCTTCTCATCATATTTTTCACGAGAGATGCTTTGTAAGACACGTAAAATTTTTATCTGATAAGCAAAGCGGCGCAGATAATAGCGCCACCGCTTAATTCGTTTTGCTTGTTTCATCTTCTTCTACTTGTAAGCTGAGTTCCTCTAGTTGTTTGAGAGCGACTGTTGATGGAGCTTGTGTCATTGGGTCAGTTGCCTTGTTGTTCTTAGGAAAGGCAATAACTTCACGGATATTTTCTTCTCCTGCAAGCAACATAACAAATCGGTCAAGTCCGATAGCCAAACCACCGTGTGGTGGGAAACCATAGTCCATAGCTTCAAGAAGGAATCCAAACTGATCATTTGCTTCTTCGGCTGAGAAACCAAGAGCCTTGAACATACGTTCTTGAAGGTCTTTTTGGTTGATACGGAGGCTACCACCACCAAGTTCATAACCGTTCAAAACGATATCGTAAGCAATGGCACGAACCTTAGCTAAATCGCCTTCTAGTTCGTGAGCAGTCTCTTCCTGTGGAAGTGTAAATGGATGGTGGGCGCTCATGTAACGGCCTTCTTCTTCAGACCATTCAAACATTGGCCAGTCAACCACCCAAAGGAAGTTGAATTTATCGTTATCAATCAAGCCAAGCTCTTTGGCAATACGTCCACGAAGGGCACCAAGAGTTGCATTGGCCACTTCAAGCGTATCCGCCACAAAGAGAACCAAGTCCTTATCTTCAAGAGCAAGCGCTGTTGTCAATTCTGCTTGGATGCTAGTCAAGAACTTGGCAACTGGTCCGTTTAATTCTCCATCAACAACCTTAACCCAAGCAAGACCTTTGGCACCATACTGTTTGGCTACTTCTGTCATCTTGTCGATGTCTTTACGTGAATAGTTGTCCGCAGCTCCTTTGACTACAATTGCTTTTACAGCAGGTGCTTCTGAAAAGACTTTGAAGTCTACACCTTTGACCACTTCTGTCAAGTCCTGAAGTAACATGTCAAAACGGGTATCTGGCTTGTCAGAACCGTAAAGAGCCATAGCATCATCGTATTTCATACGAGGGAATGGCAGAGTCACTTCGATACCTTTTGTTTCCTTCATCACGCGCGCAATCAAACCTTCTGTGATGTCTTGGATTTCCTGCTCAGTAAGGAAGGATGTTTCCAAGTCGACCTGGGTAAACTCAGGCTGGCGGTCTCCACGCAAGTCTTCATCACGGAAACATTTAACGATTTGGTAGTAACGGTCAAAACCAGCATTCATCAAGAGCTGTTTCGTGATTTGTGGACTTTGAGGAAGAGCGTAAAAATGCCCTTTATTAACACGAGACGGCACCAAATAGTCACGCGCCCCTTCAGGAGTTGACTTAGAAAGGAATGGTGTCTCCACGTCGATAAACTCCAACTCATCCAAGTAATTGCGAATAGAGTGGGTCACTTTAGCACGAAGTTTGAGGTTTTCCAGCATCTCTGGACGACGAAGGTCAAGGTAACGGTAACGTAAACGTGTATCGTCATTAGCCTCAATGCCATCCTTAATCTCAAATGGGGTTGTTTTAGCTGTATTAAGCACTGTCAGAGCTGTCACGTTTAACTCAACTGCACCAGTTGGCAACTTATCATTGGATTGCTCACGCGCAGCGACCTGACCAGTCACCTCGATAACAAATTCGCTACGAAGGCTTTCAGCTGTTGCCATGACCTCTGCAGAGACTTTTTCAGGGTTGATAACCAACTGCATGATTCCTTCACGGTCACGAAGGTCGATAAAGATCAAACCACCAAGGTCACGACGACGGCCAACCCATCCTTTCAAGGTAATTTCTTGTCCGATGTGTTCCTCACGAACACGACCAGCATACATACTACGTTTCATGTTTTCTCTCCTCTTTTATTCTGTTACTATTTTACCATAAAAGCGCAGGCTCTTCATGAAAATCAGCAGAAAAGTTTGCCTGTCTTTAAAAATCAAATGAGGGAGCTAAAAATTAGCGCCCATACAAAAATCCGATGAAGTTCACCGGACTCTTTTATTTTGAATTTTTGCCTGCTTTACGCTTTTCAGCGATTTCGGCTGCCTTTCTCGGCAAGACAATTTCCGTTGTATAAGCTGTCCCAAAGCGCAAGACACCTGCAATAGGGGCAAAGACGACTGCTAGATAGTTATAGAAGAAATCGCCCTTAAAGGCATAAGCTAGCGCTCCAATGATGAAAAATAGAACAACTGCCTGAATCACTGCTAATAAAATTACTCGTTTCATGTGACCTCCTGACTCTATTATAGCATGAGAATCATCAAAAAGCCGACTAAATTATTTAAAGCGTGAAGAGAAATACTGTAGACCAGACCTTTTCTGCTAATATAAGCCAAGCCCAAGCTAAAACCAAGACTAGCATAAACTAAAAATTGTTGCACATCTCCTGGGAAATGAATCAAGGCAAACAGAACACTAGTTACCAGAAGAAAAATTAGAGTTTGTTTACTATTGTCCTGCTTAGGAAAGAGGTAGCGTGCTAACATCCCTCTAAAGATAAGTTCTTCCGTCAAAGGAGCAAAAATAACGACCGCAAAGAAGGAGAAGAGTGGCTGAGCCAAGGTCAAGTCTGTCGCCATTTGTTGATTTACCGAAGGATCATCTGGCAAGAAAAACTGGACAAGCAGAGATAAGAACCAAACCAGAGCAGGAAGCCAAATAAATCGGTTGAAGCCACTCTTCTCAATATGAACAGGACCTTTCTGATACCATTTATAAATGACGTACACATATACTCCAGCCAAGGCCACATAAAGCAAGGTAGTAGCATAGGGTGAAGCGCCTAGATTCAAAGCTTCTACAGCCCCACTCTGAACGGTACCATAGATAAACACAAAGGATAGAATGGCTAGAAGAAACCAGCCAAGGTTTTTAAGTAGTTTCATATAAATCTCCTATCTTGCTTTATAGCTGTTTTTCAATACAAAGAGGTTCGCTATTCCTAACACAAGTACCCAGGCAAGTAACATACCGATGTTAGAAAAAGATATCTCTCCACCTTTTTTATTTAAAAGATTTACAATAGGACCGATGAACGAATAATCCAACACTTTTTGAGCCGTATCATTTTGAAGAGCAATTATAGGTAAAAAAGAGACAATTAACATAGGGAAGATACTATAAACTTGCGCTTTAGATTGAGTATCTGATACCGCACCGATTAGAATGTTGATAAAAATAATACTAATCGTTGCTAGGAGCAAATAGATAACGTAGGCAAATAAATAACCAGATAGATCTACTTTAAGATAGATGGGAAGTACAATCATAGCAAGTAACATTATCAGAATGGGGAGAACAAGCATACTGAAAGTATATTCTGTTGCTGTCACACCACTTAGGATGAGTGATTTAAGATTTCGTTTTTCCTTATCTTCTGCCATCATAATCGATACCATATAACCACTTCCCATACTCAAGACCATGGTCAAACTCGTAGAGAGGAGCAACATACTCAATTCTCCATTCTTATTCATGAATTCATTATATAGAACAGCAATACCAAAAGGCATCAATAAAGTTGCTAACAAACTTGAATTGCTAATAAGAACTTGTACTCTTAACCATAGTAGGGCATTTAATTTTCTAAACATCTAACTTTTCTCCTGTCAATCTGATAAAGATTTCTTCTAGTGTTGGCTCACAAGAGTGAACCACCATCAAATCTGTCGTGTCTAAATGTGGCAATTCTTCAAATGGAACTATCTGTTCTCGTCCATCGTTATAAACCACATGTACTTTCTTATCCACATGGTACTTCTGGATGATATCTTGCGGACTTCCATACTCTATTAAGTTACCCTTATTTAAAAGAGATAAGCGATCACAAAGCAGAGTTGCTTCATTCATATCATGCGTGGTCAGAAAGATAGTTGTCCCCGCATGCTTTAATTCTTGAAGTAGGGTATGAATCATCTTAGATGTTGTAGGATCTAAGCCACTAGTTGGCTCATCTAGAAAGAGAATCTTAGGAGCATTAAGAAGGGCACGGGCCAAGAACATTCGTTGTTTCATTCCAGTAGATAACTTTTCTGCGATAATATCTTTAGCATCTGCCAATCCAACCTGTTGAAGCACCTGAACTACTCTATCTGACTTGAGACCATATAGCTTAGCATAGATGAGAAGATTTTTGTAAAGACTCATCTTTTCATAAAAACCACTGCCATCACTAACTATACCAATTTGTTCCAAATCCTTTGAGGTTAAATCTTGAGAATTCTTGCCTAACAAAACTGTTTTACCTTGATCTGCAGCCAACTGACCTGTTAAGACATTGATCATGGTTGTTTTACCTGAGCCAGAAGGTCCAAGAAAACCAAAGATTTCACCTTCCTTAATCTCAAAAGAAATCTGATGAAGAGCTTTTTTGCTCCCAAAACTTTTGCTTACATTTTCAACACGAATCATAGAAACTCCTTTATTTGAAATAACGTTTTACCATAGGTAACTGCATCACATTGATATAAATATGGATAGCTCCTACAAGCAAGAAGGCTAGTAACTGAATCTCTCCTGTCAGTAAGGAAAAGAGATCAATCAAAATATACAAACCTGGCAAGACATACTGGTTTAATTGGAATAAAATTCGAAAACTCTGTTCCAAATTAGCCTGGCGCTCCCCTTCATCGTAAGAATTGATAAAGTCCATGACATCCTTTGGTGTAGAGAAAAATGCCAAATCAAACTGACGAACAATCGCAATGGTCTTAAAAAGATATTTTTGAACACTGAAAATCAGCACTAATCCCAAAAAAGAAAGAGATAAGGTTAGATGGCTTCTATTTAGTACAAATGCTTCACTACCTGAGATGAAAAGAGCCAATAAAATCGCTACGCTTGCACTATTAAAAGCAATAGTTCCAAACTCGAGATTCCGATACATCTGCACATAATAGGTTTCATTCAGATCATCATCCATTTCCTCTTGATACAAGGAGTGAAATTTTCTGCTTTTCTTTAAGAAATTGAACGTCAAAAGAATGCTAATGAAACCTAATACTAAACAAATAGCTGATATCCATGGTATCAAGATTTTTACATCTAAAATAATTTCGTGGGATTCGGCACCAGCCTTCAACATATCTACAAATATGTACAAGAAACCTCCCAAGACAATAGACATTAAAAATAACAAGACACCTTTCTTTTTCTTTTTCATATTCATTCTCCTTTTTCACTTGCTAGATTGTTTGCTTTCTTTTCAATCCAGTCAACGACTGGGATAAGAGCAAAGTAAGCCCAAACAAATTGATCACTGTAATAGAGATCAAACCATCCTAGATTTGTTCCAATTAGTAGACACACGCTAACTAATAGAGCTATGGCAACTACATAATAAATCACTCTATACTTGTTCATCACTCGTCCTCCTCCAAGCGAAATACCGATTCGACTGTTTCGTTGAAAATTTGAGATATTTTCAGGGCAATGATAATGGATGGGGTGTACTCATCCCGTTCTAGTAGGCTAACGGTCTGTCTGGAAACCCCTGCCAGCTTGGCTAGGTCGGTTTGATTGAGACCATCGCGAGCCCGTAGCTCTTTTAGACGATTTTTTAGTTGCATGTTACACACCTACTTTCCGTCAAATTCAACGGTTTGGATGTCCTCAATGCGTTGTAGTTTGAATTTTTCTTTTCCCGTATTATCTACACGTCGTAGCTTTACCCATTCCTCATCAACATCCACAACTTCCCAATTATTTGTTCCAAATAATTCTCCAACGATTGTTGGGTTTTTCCCAATTAATTCTTGCAATAATCTTGACATTTCTATATTTCCTTTCTCTTTTCGCTCAAGCTTTTTGATTTTATTCTCTAGTTTCTTGATTTTTTTAGAATTATTAGAATAAAAGAAAATCATAAATAGTATAAATACTACCCACATCATAGCTCCTTTCTGCTTTCTATTTCTTAACTTGCTTACATTGTAACACATCTTTTTCTTTTTGACAATCATATTTGTCAAAAAGTTTATGATTTTTGTCATTTTGCAAAAGAAAAAGGTCAGGGATAAAATCCTGACCAGTTTATCTGTTATTAAAATCCTAGTTTTTCAAAGATTTCTGAGAAGTTTTGGCTGATTGTCTCAAGTGACACTTGCACTTCTTCTCGGGTTTGATTATTCTTGACCGTTACTTGTTCGCTTTCGACTTCACTCTCTCCTAAGGTGATGAGGGTCTTAGCAGCAAAGACATCGGCTGACTTGAATTGAGCTTTGAGTTTACGGTTGAGGTAATCACGCTCTGCTTTGAAACCTTGTTGGCGAAGAGCTTGTACTAATTCCAAGGCCTTGACATTTGCTCCATCACCCAAGACTGCTATATAGACATCTAGGGCGTTTTCGATAGGGAGGGCCACACCTTGCTTTTCAAGAATGAGAAGCAGGCGCTCTACACCAAGTCCAAAACCAAATCCAGCAGTTTCAGGGCCTCCAAAGTAAGAAACCAAACCATCGTAACGACCACCCGCACAGACTGTCAGGTCATTGCCCTCAATCTCAGTAATAAACTCGAAAATAGTGTGATTGTAGTAGTCCAGACCACGCACCATATTGGTATCGATGATATAGTCTACTCCAAGATTTTCCAACATCTGACGCACAGCATCAAAATGAGCTTGACTTTCTTCATCAAGGAAGTCCAAGATAGAAGGTGCATTCTCTACTGCTACCTTGTCTTCTTTTTCTTTAGAGTCCAAGACACGAAGAGGATTTTCCTCCAAACGACGTTGGCTATCCTTAGACAAGGTCTCCTTGAGCGGTGTCAAATAGTCAATTAAGGCTTGACGATAGGCCGCACGGCTCTCAGGATTCCCCAAAGTGTTAAGGTGCAATTTGACACCTTGGATGCCGATTTCTTTCAAGAAATGAGCTGCCATCGCGATTGTTTCCACATCGGTAGCTGGATTGCTAGATCCAAAACACTCAACACCAATCTGGTGGAATTGGCGCAAGCGCCCTGCCTGTGGACGCTCATAACGGAACATAGGGCCCATGTAGTAGAACTTACTTGGCTTTTGCACTTCTGGGGCGAAGAGTTTATTTTCCACATAGGAACGAACAACAGGCGCAGTTCCTTCTGGGCGGAGGGTAATATGGCGGTCACCCTTGTCATAGAAGTCGTACATTTCCTTGGTTACGATATCGGTCGTATCTCCGACAGAGCGACTGATGACCTCGTAATGCTCAAAAATAGGCGTACGCACTTCTGCATAGTTATAGCGCTTGAAAATCTCACGGGCAAAGCCCTCAACATACTGCCACTTGGCAGATTCAGCAGGTAAAATATCCTGCGTTCCTTTTGGTTTTTGTAATTTCATAGGGAATCCTCTTTAAACTTAATAGTCTTATTTTACCATAAATAGAGGGATTAAAACAGTAAGAAAAAAATTAGGATTTAGATATCATTTTTGAGATTAATAACTGTCAAAAGAATAGCTATCAAGGAGAGACCAACAAATAGCATCCAAGTCAACTGTATATTCCATACAGCTATAAGTGAAAAACAAGCTGTTCCCACAGGTATGGATAAGGTAAATAATAAACCTAAAAAATTACTGGTACGAGCTAGAACCTCTGGAGCTAGATTTTTCAGGAGCATGGCACTAATCTTTGGTTGAACTTTACCAGACACATACAGAGTTGAACAGAGAAATAGTAAACCAAGTACGACTTGATTGAATAAATTAGCTAGACCAACTAGACTGAGTCCTACGGTCACCCACATCATCAATCTAGGCAAGGACTGCTTCCCAAAATAATCATTGCCCGTAAGGCTACTGATGATGATTGCTAACAAAGCACAGACTTGACTGATAAATAATGCCTCTGTGTAAGAAAAGTCCAAAAGAGAATGGCTCAAAAAGAAGATGTTATAGATGCTTCCTAAAGCGCCACCCAAGGCATTGATAAGCAAGACAGCACAGAGCATAAAACCAAAGTTTTTCTGTCCACCTTTAAGAAAAACGAGACGTAAATTCCGATAAATCGTTAGGAACTGGTCTTTGATAGAAAGCTTCTCATTTTTTAGTGATTCACCATCAGGAGATGAAATTGACAGGCTCAATTTGCTTTTTCCTAAAAAGAGGATGACGGCTGATACTAGGAAGAAACAGGCATTGATTCCCGCAACGAGGGAAAAATTGTTGACCGATAGCCCTAAGAGCCAGACTCCAAAAGCTTGACCACCAATAGCTGAAATATAGGTAATGAACTGGGAAAAAGAGTAAGCCTCCATCAAATCATCTTCAGCTACTTTTTCCTTAATGAGAGGCATGCGCAAACCACCTGCAAAATCACTGATGACATCACTAATGACATTGATTAAACACAGGCTAGAAAAGGCAAAGAGACTAGCTTGCTGAACAACTAGGGCTACTAGAAAAAATAAAACCGCCTGAAACAAACCGCTATAGACCATCCATTTGACCTTGGCCCTCGTGTAATCTGCCCGAATCCCTACAAAAACTGTAAAGAAAGTCGGAAGAATCATGACAATATTCGCCATAGCAACCGCAAAAGAAGCTTGTGGCAAAGTCGATGCATAGACGATAAATACCAGGTTGAAAATCGAAGCACCAAAAGCATTGAAGAAACGTGACAAAGTCAAGAGTCGATAAGCTTGATTTCTGAACAATAGTTTCATAGGTAATCTCCCTTCTTGTTCGAAGTTTTATGTGAAGTATGACTATAGTATAGCACTTAGAAATTTTAGAGGAAAAACTTTTGAATATATGCAACAAAAAAATAAGTGAAAAGAGACGATAGAATTTCTCCAGTGACACGAGAGAGGTCAACAATTCTATCGCTTAAAATTTCAAATGATTTTCTTAGTTTGCAGATATTCAACAATCGGTCGTATTTCTATAGTATTCGGCAGATTTATTACAGCCAAGCATCTCAAAAATACGGACAGCATCTTCCATCTTTTTCTGACCTTCCTTGACTCTACCTTGCTTGCTATCAAGGAGACCTTCCGCCCACAAATAGACAATTCGGAAGTAGGTCTCATTTTCCTTGTAGAAATGCTCTTTGATGACACGTTTAAAATAAGAGGCATTAGTAAATTCTTCACACTCAATGCTGGCTAAAAAACCATTCAATAGTATAGTGTGAAAAAGGTTTCGATTGCCAGACATTTCCATTAGAAAATCAGATTTTCGTACCATCTCTCTAACATACCTAGTGAAAAGAGAAACAGATAGAAATGGTGAACTGACTGAAAATAAATTGAGTTCATAGATTCCCCAAATCTCGGTAGAAAACAAATAATCATGAAGAACTTTCCTTTCCTCTGCTGTTAACTCTACCCTTTCATCCATGCTCTTCATATAAGACTTGATAAGAATGGCATTTAGAATATGTTTCTGTTTATTGTGAGAATGGGCATGCTTTTGATACTCCCTGCGATACAAGTCCTCAAGAGGTGCTATATTCTTTGGATCCAAGACATCTATGATTTCTTTTCTCAACTCAGAATCTGTATCATACTGAAAACCTCTCGCCAGAAAGAGGATTTCCTCTACACTGGCAGATATATTTTCTAGGGCAAATAGAAACTTTTCCACCGAAAGCTCACTCTGACCTGTTTCAAAGCGAGATAACATAGACGGCGAAAATTGTTCCCCAGTTGCTTGTTTCAGCGAGATATTTCTTGACTCTCGTAATTGTCTAAAGACTTTTCCAATCTGCTCCATAGGCATCCCCTTGATTCAGTATTTTCTTCATTTTATCATATTTTTCAGAAAATTCATCAAAAACTTGCCAAATTGTCAGAATTATGAGAAAATAGAGGATATTTATCATGTGGAGGGACTGTAATGAGAGAGGATATCAAAATCAATGACCGTGCTTTGGCCTTGCAAGACCAAATTATCGAAAAACTAGAGAAGGTTTTTGATACAGATGTGGAATTGGATGTTTACAATCTAGGACTGATTTATGAAATCAATCTGGATGAAACGGGTCTCTGTAAGATTGTCATGACCTTCACCGACACTGCCTGTGATTGTGCCGAAAGCCTGCCTATCGAAATCGTGGCAGGTCTGAAACAAATCGAGGGTATCGAAGATGTCAAGGTTGAAGTTACCTGGTCGCCTGCCTGGAAGATTACACGAATCAGTCGCTACGGCCGTATTGCCCTTGGACTGCCACCTCGTTAATACTCTTCAAAAATCTCTTCAAACCACATCAGCGTCGGCTTGTCGTAGTACGGTTACTGACTTCGTCAGTTCTATCTGCAACCTCAAAACGGTGTTTTGAGCAACCTGCGCCTAGCTTTCTAGTTTGCTCTTTGATTTTTATTGAGTATAAGCAGGCAAATCACTTTTGAAGATGAAAAGAAGCAAGCCGAGAATGGCTTGCTTTTTGAGTTTATTTTTTACCTGACTTGTCCATATTCCAGAAGTCTGTCACGGCTCCGCGTGAAGCAGATGATACGATATGGGCATATTTACCAAGGACACCACGACTGTAAAGTGGTGGCAAGGTTGTTTCTGCCTTGCGTTTTTCAAGTTCTTCTTCAGATACGGCCATGGAAATTTCTTTGGTATCTTGGTCAACCGTAACAATATCGCCTGTACGAAGGTAGGCAATCGGTCCACCATCCTGAGCCTCAGGAGCGATATGTCCAACAACTAGACCATAAGTACCACCAGAGAAACGGCCGTCTGTCAAGAGGGCAACCTTGTCTCCCTGGCCTTTACCAACAATCATTGATGAAAGTGAGAGCATCTCAGGCATACCAGGACCACCTTTAGGTCCAACGAAACGGACAACAACTACATCGCCATCAACGATTTCATCTGTCAGAACGGCCTGAATCGCATCTTCTTCTGAGTCAAAGACTTTAGCTGGACCAACGTGACGACGCACTTTAACACCTGATACCTTAGCAACCGCACCGTCTGGTGCAAGGTTCCCGTTCAAGATGATAAGCGGACCATCTGCACGTTTTGGATTTTCAAGTGGCATGATGACTTTTTGACCTGGTGTGAGGTCTGCAAAGTCAGCTAAGTTCTCAGCAACAGTCTTACCAGTACATGTAATGCGGTTTCCATGAAGGAAACCATTTGCCAAGAGATATCTCATAACCGCAGGCACACCACCGACTTCGTAGAGGTCTTGGAAGACATACTGACCAGATGGTTTCAAGTCAGCCAAGTGAGGTACACGCTCTTGGATCGTATTGAAGTCCTCAAGTGACAAGTCAACATTGGCAGCATGGGCAATGGCAAGCAAGTGAAGAGTGGCATTTGTAGAACCACCGAGAGCCATAGTCACAGTGATGGCATCTTCAAAGGCTTCACGAGTCAAGATATCTGATGGCTTGAGACCGAGCTCCAACATCTTGACAACAGCACGTCCTGCTGCTTCGATATCTTCTTTCTTATCAGCAGATTCAGCTGGGTGAGATGAAGAACCTGGCAAACTCATACCCAAAACTTCGATAGCAGTCGCCATGGTATTAGCTGTGTACATACCACCACAGCCACCAGGTCCAGGGCAGGCATTACATTCAAGACGCTTCACGTCCTCAGCTGTCATGTCACCGTGGTTCCATTTTCCGATCCCCTCAAAAACAGAAACCAAGTCAATGTCTTTGCCATCAAGATTTCCCGGTGCAATGGTTCCACCATAGGCAAAAATAGCTGGAATATCCATATTAGCAATGGCAATCATAGAACCAGGCATGTTCTTGTCACAGCCACCGATAGCAACAAAGGCATCCACATTGTGACCACCCATAGCCGCCTCGATAGAGTCCGCAATAATATCACGAGATGTCAAAGAGAAACGCATACCAGGCGTTCCCATGGCAATCCCGTCCGCTACAGTGATAGTCCCAAACTGCACAGGCCAAGCGCCTGCAGATTTGACACCTTCTTTGGCTAATTTCCCAAAATCATGCAAGTGGATATTACATGGCGTATTTTCCGCCCAAGTCGAAATCACTCCCACAATCGGTGTTTCAAAGTCCTTATCTGTCATACCAGTTGCACGAAGCATGGCACGGTTTGGCGATTTTACCATGCTGTCATAAATGCTACTGCGGTGACGTTTATCTAATTCAGTCATTTGTTCCCTCCCATTTCAGTTTTTACTATTATAGCACATTTTAAAAGCAATGAACAGAAGAAAATTCTTGAATTTTCAGAAAATTTCGATTAATTCAGTTGATGACCTTTTAATTTTTTCATCTTTTTTTGTCAAGTAACTTTACTTTACAAAAAAAATGTGTTATCCTAGTATGGTTGATGAAAATCAGTAGATTGAATCGAATATAAATACCTAAAGGAGAAATCAAAATGGCAGTACCTGCACGTCGCACTTCAAAAGCGAAGAAAAACAAACGTCGTACACACTACAAAGTAACAGCTCCATCTGTAAACTTTGACGAAACTACTGGAGATTACTCACGTTCTCACCGTGTATCACTTAAAGGATACTACAAAGGACGTAAAATCGCTAAAGCTGCATCAGCTGAATAATAGAAGGGAGATACCATGCGCGTAAATATTACACTTGAACACAAAGAATCTGGTGAACGCTTGTACCTTACTTCTAAAAACAAACGTAACACTCCAGACCGTCTTCAATTGAAGAAATACTCACCAAAACTTCGCAAACACGTTGTGTTTACAGAGGTTAAGTAAGCATTCAATACGAATCAATACAGAAGAAAAACGCATAAGATGCGTTTTTTTCTTTTTGTTAATTTCAGTACATTGCAAGACAAATCATTCGAATGACTACATTTTTAACTATATTTTTTGTGAAATAAATTAGAGGCTCTAATATATAGGAAGAATCCAAAATCCCCTGCAAGCTATACTTACAAGGGACTTGTGTGTTATTCTTGTACTTCTTTCTGAGCGGCCTTGCCTTGGTCTAGAAGGGCTTGGACGATTTTCTCATCGCGTAGCTTGACAGAATCGTTGATCATTTCTGCGGACTTGACGATGGTTGTTTCTAGTTGGGCACGTTTCTGGCGTCCCAATTCAATTGCTGCGACGATACCTTGGTTTTGAGCGACCAGACTTTCAGCCAGTTTGGTAACAGACTCAACAGCGACTGTCGGACTTTGGGCAATTCGTTCCATCTGTGGAATCACTTCCTTGCTGGTCTCAGCTAGCATCTGAAGAGCAGCATTATTGGCATTGACAATGGCATCTGCCACGACACCTGATTTCATTGATTGTTGCAAAATACCCAGTTGGGCAATGGAAAGCTTCATTGTTGGAATCGTATTGCGACGAAGCATGCCCAATTTTTGGCGCATATCAGATGACACCTTCACAAGATTGCGCATCTGAGGTGTTGTTGCCCAGGCAACATAGAGACGGCTGACATACTCAGTGTGCTGTTGTTCAAGGGTATTGACCACTTCTGCCATACGAGCCAATTCTTGTGACTTGGTTTGGTATTCTACCGTACTTGTATCAAGTTGGTCAGCTTGAGCCTTCAGTTCGGCAGCGCGATTACCAGCTTCTGTCTGGCTAGCTTCGATAAAGGAAATCACTCCCACTAGATTTTCAATGGATTTGGTATTGTCCTCAATCAACATCTCAGCAGAGACGATATTTCGAGCTAGCACATCTTCTTGCTTGACCACTGCGGCAGCCATACCATCGAGCTTTTGTTCCACTGTTTTTGAATCAAAGTAAAATTCTTGTAGGGTATTCTTGCTCTTGTTAAACAATCGTTGCAAAAAGTTTGGCTTTTCTTCTAACTCAGCAATCTCAGCGTTCTTGTATTTGACGACAAAGCCTTGCAACTCACGGTTGGTATTCTTGAGAAGATCATCCACTTGGGGAATCTGCAATTTCTTTTGTTCTGACAAGATACGATTGACCGTATTATTCACACCTTCTACAGCAGATTGTCCAAAATCCAAAAGAGCATTTTGATTTGTGACAAATTGGTCTACTAACTGGGGCACGTGCGCCTTGATTCCTTCTTGCTGCTCAGGACTCAACTTTTCTAAGAAGGTCAAGGTCTTGTCTGAGCCAGTATTTGTCTCGATGATTTGGGTTGTTTTATCCACCTTAGCTACCGTATTATTAGCAATCTGGTCAATATCAAAATTAAATTCTGTCATGGTTACTCCTTTGTTTCTAACCTATTCTTTACGATCTTTTTCTAAGATACGCAGACTGATATCAAAATCACGCATATCTGTTTCATTAAGTTCTCTCAACACCTGATCCAGCTCAAGGTCAAATTGTTCGATAGCTGCTTTAGCTTGCTCTAAGCGTTCTTCTGCCCGATTATAGTTCTTCGGATTGGCCTTAATCTTTAAATAGCCTTCTAAAATCGTTTTGAATTTCTCCATCTTCAAACTATGAATGGCCGTCAACTCTTCCTTATCCCCTTCGGCAGAGGTGGCAATCTTGTCTAAAATGGCCTGATGATCAACGGCAATATTAGCCAAGGTCTGGGATAATTCTGGAGCTAATTCCTCTGGCTCCGCATTCTCAAGATCTACCTGACTTTCCCTATCCAAACGTTCTAGCTGAACATCGATAGTTGCCCGCACTGTACGAACCTTTTTGTCAATACGGTTGTAGATATCAGCATCGATATAGGACTTGAGACGATCCGCCTCCTGATGAATTTCCCGCAGTTCGATTAATACTTGATTAGCCAAACTCTTATAGGACTCTGAGCCTTTTTCTACTAAAGTTCCCTCCAATTGCTGAATATCCTTGTCCGCCTGACGAATCCGAGCTTTTAAAAGCTCAATCCGATCGTCGAGCGAACGATCCTGCAAAAGAGGATAGCGCCAACGTTTATAGAGACGATAACCACCATAGCCTAGCAGGACACAAGCCGCAAGTGGAAGAGCATATTGAACCAAAAGGCCCAATAAGAACAAGAAGCCCCAAAAATAGAGACAGCCTTTCCAAAAACCATTACCCGATTTCATAAACATTCCTTATTTTCAATTTATAAGTCTATTTTAGCACAAAAGACAAAAATGAGGGTGGAAATCCCCTAGAAAAGAGTTGATTTCTTTGCTGTAGAATGGAACTTGGTAGCGCGTGTTTTAATTTTAATGTAATGGACTCAAACCGTAAACTTCAATCAGATAAGATTGCAGAATGACAGCTGAGGAAATATCAAAATAAATCGAAAGAAAAGTATGGTAAAATATTGTTTTTCATAGACTTATTTGATATACTGAGCATCAAAGTTTCCTTTGTTTTTATTTTTTGCACTTATATCATAAAGGAGAAACTCCTTTTTGTCCAGTAAAAACAGCACCCAATGGGTGAAAAGAGAAAAGCATCTAGAATCCTTGGTTTTATATCAATTCTGGATGCTTTTTGTGTTATGTTTGAATAATTGGGGTAAAACTTTCTTATCTGAAACTATCACAAAAAAACAATTGAAATGCTAAGCCTACACAGACTGATTCCAATTGTTTCTTAACAATCAATTCTACCACTTCATAATCTAGATATTGTTCTAGTGGCATTCCGATTTTAGGATATCCAGACAAACATTTTCTGTGTACAATCCTTCACCGTCCTCGCTGACAAAACTGACATAACTAGAATCTTCGTCTCTCCATATAACATTATCTATGAAAAACATTGGCATAATCATTTGCTAAATTTATTGACTATAGAATATCGGGAATAAGTAGTTTTTTTTGAGATTCTACTACATCACTCACAATAAATCAATGCTATCTTCCTTTAATAATTTTAAACTGATATCGAATTCTCTTAGCTCATTATTATTTAACATCTTTAAAGTAGCAATTTGTTGATCATAAAAATTAACTATTATTGTTTTAGCTTCCTCCAGTCGCTGTTCACTATTTTCAACTAAATTAGGATTTTCAATAATTTTATAGTAACCATCAACTACATCACTAAAGCGTTTCATATATATTTCTTGACTAGTTATTAATTCTTCTCTTCTATCTGAAAATTTCTGAATTTTTTCAAGAATTACAATATTTTGTCGTTCTATTTCTTGAATAGTTTTTATAATATTAGCTCTAGCTAATTCACTTGTTTCAGAACCCTCCTCAAACATATCCTTTCTATCTGTATATTTTTGTTCGAAGTGATCTTCTTGCATCATTTGTAAAATCTCAGCTTTCTCATCAATAGTATATTCTACAGATAGCGATGTACGCTCAATAGCTTTCAACATTATTTCTTTTTTTTCATTTAATTTATTATAAATTTTCTTATCAATCGTACTACGACTCTCAGGCTGGCCATTTAAACAAAAATAATAATAATTTGTCTCCTGACCTTTATTTAATCCTAATCGATGAATACGGTCACGAGATTGTAGCATGTGAGTTAAATTAAATGAATATTCAAGATAAATTGCATCGTGCGAAATCATATGTAGTGAAACAGACTCTGCTAAGGTATGAGGATTTGTCACTAGCACATCATAAATGCCTTTTTGAAAATCAAGAATAATTCGTTCTCGCTCTTCACTTTCAATTCCTCCATAAACTACCGCTACTTTATATCCTAATTCATTCAAATGGTTTTGAACTTTAAAAATTGTATCTACAAAAAGACACCAAATAATATGAATACGATTTTCTTTAATTAAATTGACTGACAATCTCATACAGGATAAAAATTTAGATGACTCACCTATAGCATCAATCAATGATAACTCACTATCAGAATAAGATGGAGAATCCTGTAAAGGAAGGAAATCAATTTCCAGAGAATCTTCTCCATAACCTGCATACATTTCTTCAGTTAGACTATTTTTTAACAATGATGGATTTGAAGATAGTTGTATTAAACGAATGTATAATTGAAATGGATTTCTTGAATATTTTCTCCATAAAAGGTTTATTAGTTGTTGCTCATTCTGATTAGCTATAATATCGCATATATAATCAGGATTTTCTGGTGGTACACCTAATTCGTGTTTTGTAACTCTCCAAAAGAACGGAAATAATTTATTATTAATTTCTTCTTTTAACAATTCCGAAGGATTATTTAACATTGGCAATGATATAGAAAAATACTTCCTATATTCATCCTTGTATAGAATATTTAAAAAATTCCATATATCAGAATAAGAATTTGGAATGGGTGTCCCAGTCAACACATAACGAAAATTTGTTAATTGAGCCAATTCAATTGCTATTAGAGAACGTTCAGAATTTACACGCTTTATCTTATGAACTTCATCAAAAACTAACATTGTTCTATCATCAATTATCTTTTCTAATTCGTATCGATAACTAACGATAGCTTCATAATTGAACAAGAATAGATTATAATGTTGAACATTTTTGTACAGCATCTCTCTTCTGAAGTCGGAATTATGAATATCTATAACTCTCAACTCTCGTTTATTACCAAAGACATTCTTAAACTCTTCTTTCCATGATAAAAAAGAATTTTTAGGTCCTATTACAACTATTTTATCAACTTTATTAATAGATTCGCTGCTCAAATAGGCATACGTCCCATAAACCATAGATGTTTTTCCAGCTCCAGGAACAGAAAAATTTGCTACTCTATTCATTATCGCTTGATAAAAACTTACTCTATTTTGTATTTCATACAACGGGCGACTGACTTGTTCATTGACAATTTTTACAAATTGTTGGAACTCATCGAAATAACTATCTTTGTTTTCTTTTATTTTTAAGCCTCGTTTAGCTATTTCTTCAATCTCAAACTTCGAATACTGAATAAATGATATTACAGAAGCGGATATTTGAAATTCTATTCCTTCTCTATCAGAATATCTTCTCAGGTGTTTAATAATATCCTCTATTTCTACATATGATAAATTTTTCTTAAAATCCCATAAACGTTCTGAGTTTAGATATTTTTGCCTTATTTTTTTTATGGAACGATTTGTAGAATTTATTTTATAACTTGAAAATTTTTCTTCAATCTTTAACCCATCATCAAAATCTAGAATTAATAAATTATCTCCCATGTTCAAGACTACCCATTTCTATAAACAATTTAACTTTTCTAAAGTTTCACTCATATTTCTTAAAACTGATAAAAATTGCTGTTTAGAAGTGGTTCCCATTCTCTCAACTGCTTCTTTATCCACTTCTTGTAAAATACGGTAACTTTTTTCTAAAATTTCAATGGGTTGAACTTTAGCAGTAGATAGTTTTTTACTTTCAACTGCTTCTTCCGTTAGTTTAGCAATTCTTCTACTTAAATCAGTGGCCATTTCAACTGAATGTTTCTCCGAAATTTTTTCCTTTACAGAATCCGACTCAAAATAATCATTAGCATCATCTAAAATTTCATCTTCTTCTATAACTTCAAATAATTTTTCAGAATGCTCTCTATCCTCTAGAACTTGTTTCAACTCTCGAATTTTTCTTGTAATATCACCGTCTAGACTCATAATATTTAAAAATAGATACTCTTTTGCATCATCAATTCTATCAGGATTTAACTTAGAACTTTTTATTATTTTTTGTACTTCTCGTAAAGGGCCATCAATTTTTTGGTCCCTTGCAATATAGAATTTTAATGGCTGGTTAATATATTCCAAATAGTCCAACATCAATTGAGCCAATTCAACTTCGTCTTTAACTTTTTTTATCGATAAGTGTGTCTCTCGTGAATACTCTTCAACCGTAAAATTACTCTTATCACTTATTAAGTCACGATAAATATCTACTAATCTATCAATAGGGTTATAATCAACCCTGGACTCAACTGCATGCTGAAGATTTAATTCCAAGCGCTTTATATCTTTTTCAGTATAAAGTCTCTCATCCAAAATAACTGCTTCTAAATAATTAAATTCTGCACCTGCACCTTCTCTAGATAATTGTCTTAGAGAGGTAAATCGTCTATTTCCATCTAAAACAATACCGTTTGAAAGAACTACTGCAGGTTCAGTTTGTGACATTATTTGGATATTTCTTTTTGTTTTCTTCAATGCATCTGGATTACTTCGCTCAATGTAATTTTCTATAATATCATTAAATTCCACTAAATTATCCTTAGGAAATTCATTTCCTTCATCAATATACTGTGATACGTAGGTTGCAATACGACCATTCTTCTTGTTATATCTTAAAAATTCCAATGGGATACGATAAACATCAAAAATCTTAATTTGCCCTTGCAAAGAAAGTTTTTTAGTTGAAATTATCTCTCCAAGTTGTTTTTCAAATAAATTCATCATTTATATACCTCATTTAAATATTCTGCCTTATCAACATATAATTTATTTAGAGTTTTCGAATAAACGGCTCCTACATTTATCAATCGTTCAATAACATCAGCTTCATAAAACTCTATTCCATATTGTTGTTCAATATCAGCAATAAAATCTTCTACATTACATGATCCATATTCCAACAACAAATCTTGAAAAAAATCATCCAATGTTTTCTTATCATCTGATTTATAAAATAAGATTGCTTTTTTAAGCATGCTACGATTTGTTGCACTATAAACAATACTTATTAACTTAGAATTAACTAGCAAACGTTCAAGTGAAATTATGCTAAACCCATCATCAATTAATCCATCATGAAAACCATCTTTTATGATAGATTCTAATGTAAAATAATGATTCTCTGATACAAAGGATTCCACATTTCTTATAAAATTCTTAAAATTTCTCACAAAAAAATCTCTATTCTTAATAAATGTTAAATTTAGATATTTTTTCTCAGCAATTTTTAATATTTTGTACTCTGATTCCATATATGGGATAATCACTGGCTTTTGGTTTAACGCATATACAAGGGTAGGAGGTAATTCAGATAAATCTAAAATCCTCCGAGTTTTTATTTCTTCTTCTAATATAGCTTTTACACCTCTAAAATCAGATCTTATTATAAAATCTCCTCTCTGATAAAAACCCAAATTATATAAAACATCCGAGGTGATACTGATATCATATTCAGTATGTCGGGCTAATATTTTTTCAAAATCAGATACTAGATATATATTATCTAAAAGTTTCTCTTTCAATCCAGATAATTTACTAATCCTCTCCTCATCTCCAATATATAATTGTCCATTAATCAATACATCTGGTAAATTTTTACTAATAAAAGACGTGAGTGAATTTTCCTGAAGTCCAAACTCATTATAAATTTCTTTTGTAAAATCAGTAATCGAAATACCATTTCGAATAGCAATTTGCTGCTTAATAAATGTTACTTTATCTATGTCCCCCTTTGTAAATTCTGGATTACGTCGTAAAATAATATCAGGGATAACAAGTTCGTATGTCTTACAGAGATTATGTAACTCGGAACCTGAATAAATCTCCAATTCTTTCATCAGCTCTAGATGATTTTTAAAAATCAAATCCATATGGTAACAACCAAATTCAATATCTGTAAATATTTCTTTTATTTTAGCTATCTTATCATCATCAATATCAACAGAATAGTGCCTATAACCCTTACCATTTGAATAAATGACATTTTTGTAACGTTCGGCATTATTCATTAAAGATAAACTATTGTTTACCTTTAATTTAGGTAAATTTAACTCTTCAGCTTCTGAATTATAAAGATAGAACATATCATCTGATGTAAAATACTGCTGAGTTTCAGAATACTTTGATAAAGTGTGTATCAATAACTGCTCTCTATTCATATACTTTTTAAGATAAAGAGGCTCAATTATTCTTTTTACTTCTTCAGAATAGTCTCCTCTAGCTAACTCATCAAGAATATCTACAGAACCTTTTTTATACTTCAGATCTAAAAAATTATATACTCGACTATCCTCATGGAAAACAAGTGTAAATATATCCTCGGGTATATCAAAAGAGGAATAAATATCTGAGAATTTTTCTTCTTCAATAATCGGGGGTAATTGAAATAACAATCTTTGTAATATTTGATATACCCTTTGTCTGCTGATACTATACTTCTCTCCTATTTCTTGAAGCGATAGTCCATCTAGCCTATATTTTAGAAATTCAATATTTTTTATTTTTTGTTCTAACACATCTTCAAGATGTTCGCTTTGTATAATATCTATCAATTTATGATTATTTTCAAATTCTTCATTAGATTCTTTTTTGAATTCTCTAGTTGGGAATTTAGTTAGACCTTTTTTATATTTTAAACTTAGAATNTCATATACNCTTCCATCGTTGANACAATAAGTNAGNAANTGANCTTTTGTAANATAATAATTAGTATATAATTCANNAAACTGNTCTNCTTCTNNAATTTNCGGNAACTCTCTTACTANTTTTNTTATGNNAGATAAAANATTAGTATACTGTAAATTTAATAAATTGGAAATTTCNTTATTTGAATGCCCNTCAAGTCTCATTTTTANTANATTGANATCTTTTTCTGAATAAATNTTTGGCAANTTTTCATAAAATTCNTCCATNGTTTCAAATATAACANTATTATTTTCAGTCAATTTTTCCTCCATATATCAAACGTTAATTTTCTTTAAATATTATATTCTACACTTGCCTTAAGGCTTCTATAGTTGACTGATAAAATTATACTTTACCTTGGCTACCTTTTAAGTTTTATTTCTCTCTTCAACTGAAAAATAATATTATCATTCAAAGTAAATTTTATTTTGATGATTATTGTACATAAAAAAGCCTTAACAAGAATACCTACTTGTATAAGTTAAACTATAAGGCAAGTTTCTGTTCCCTTATAAACCCTATTTAAAAACCAAAAATCCCACTAGATAGTAAGTCTAGAACTTATATAGCAAATCAATACACTTTGTTGTGATTTACAAGATGTTTGGTGTATTATTTTAGAACCAAATTTATTTCTCTATTTCAATTTAATTAAGGGAAAAATTCAACTACTTACTATCCTTGCATTATATCATAGAAGAGAAAACACGATAATGCTTTTCAAATATTTCACTAGAAACACACTGCGCCTGGCGCTATTTTTTCTTAAACAAGCGGATGTAATCCTGTTTACTATGAATAATATCTGATATAAAGACAGCTTTTCTGTCCTCTAAAATATGATAGAAGGCTAGGTAATCACCTAAAATGATGCATCGAGTTTTGTGGGGTGGATATACAATATCTCCTATTCTCTCGTCAGCATCAAATCCCGCTTCTGGGAAGATCTCAAGACGCGCCAATCCGTAAAGAATATTTTTAACTGTGTTTGCTCCTGCCTGCTCTGAAAAATAGTTAGCTGAGATATAGTCTTTGATACCTCTTAGCTGTTCTTGTACCGTTTCGGAGATAATAAGGCTATATGAGTTCTCGTTAAATTCCAAAGTTAGCCCTCACTTCATCAAGACTGTAAGTTCTTCCATGTTCTAAATCTTCAAAGCTACGGGCAATTTCCGAACGCAACCCTGATAGAAGTTCTTCTCTTTCTTTGTCTACTTGAGTTTCAAATGGCAAGGCTTTATTTTCTACAATATGTTCTAAAAACAAGTTAAAACTGGCTGTCATATCAAGATTTTGCGCTGTGATAATAGCTTTAGCCTTCTCTAATAAGTCTCTGTTAGTCTTAAAGTTTACCTGTGTGTTTTTTTCTAAAACATTCATGGTAGCACCTCCTTTAGACCATTATATCACTTTGAACTATATCGGTCTAGTTATGTATAGACGATCATAGCTGGATACTAAGAGAAATCAAAAAGCACTCTAGGATAGAGGCCTAAAGTGCTTAATATCAGGAACTTAAAAATGACGAGTTCAGTAGACAAGAAACTAGCACGGTCAAAAAGTGCTTTTCTACATAGTTTCCAGTTAGTTAATCTACCGATAATTATAGGATATAAAAGTAATTATCGCTAATATAATGATTAATGAAAAATAAAATGAATGACGCAAAAATAAATGCTTCCACTTGTGCTCACAACGCACTTCACATTTACTGCTCATGCACCTTCCGATTTCCTTATTGGTGATTCTAGCAATCCATAATAACAATGAATACAACAATGTTATTACACCAATTAACATCAGACATGAAATTGTTATCATCCTGGATAGATCCATGTTTAATAAATCATCTCCGATATCAAAAACAGCTCTTGCTATATCAATACCTCCAAACATTACAAAAACAAATGCTGAAAAAATACCTAAAATTGCTATAAAATCCGTATAAATAGATGATTTTGTTTGCTCAATTTCGTTTGATTGTTTCTGTACAACTTTAAGAATCTTATTAGAGTCTTCTGATTGTTTCTGTGCACCTTGAAGAAGGGTATTAACTTGGTTTAGTTGGGTTTGAGCCTCTTCAAGAATCTTATTAGAGTCTTCTGATTGTTTCTGTGCACCTTGAAGAAGAGTGTTAACTTGGTTTAGTTGGGTATTTACATTTTTGAGTCCCTGTTCCACCTCTCTAGCAACCTTTGATATATAAGATTTCTGAACTTGAGATAAACTATAATTAGAACTTATTTTCTTAAGATTTTTATCTAGTATTGATTTCCTAGCAGTATCATCTGCTTCTATAGTTGTAGATAAATAATCAATGTTTTTATTTAACTTTTCATTAAGCTCATTACTATTTTCATTCTGGTATACATAGTCAGCAATATAATCGTATGGAATTGCTAAATTTTCCTTACTCAAATTATCTTGAAGAGTCTTTATAATCTTATTATCATCTAGCTTAGAAATATCATAAACTAAAAGGAATTTGATTAAACTTGTACTTATCTGAGCCATTCTAACTCCTCCGGATGGTTGTTAAAATAACTCAATATCTCTTCATTTGTGTATTTTAACCCTTGAACACCATCATTAATTGACTTTTCATACTTTTCCCATGGTTCCTGTTTATGAGTTTTCTCCACTATATCAAAAATATCTACATTAGAAAATCTATCAATAACTTTCTTTAACAAATTAATGTCAGGTTCTGGAATATCTTGTGGTTTATACTTAAATATTTTTATGTTTCCTAACGAATTGTTTTCTGTATTTTCAAAACAAAAATACTCTTTAACAATATCCTGTTTTGTTATTTGAAAAGCTCCGAATCTTTTATATTCATGATATACACTTGGTACAACGGGACCATATTTCCATTTCTCCATTTGTTCCTCAAAAAGAGGATTTTTAGTGTCAACAATTTTAATTACATTGGCAAAATATAATATTTTTTGTAATATGAGGTTGTTAATTGAATAGCTCTTATCGTTAGAATATTCAATTATATAGTTCGCAATAAATAATGATGGTTGCATTACTGAATCTCCTTTTACTCATATTATATCACGTAATTTAAGGACTACAAAACATTTTAGTATTTTTCTTTCTCAATACCCAAACAATAAAACACTAGCAACACGTTTAAATACACGTTTCAAACATGCTGGTGTACCTAATATTGGTTTCCACGGTTTTAGACACACACACGCTAGTCTTTTGCTAAACTCTGGAATACCCTATAAAGAATTACAACACCGTCTAGGTCATTCTACACTAGCTATGACTATGGACACTTACAATCATCTTTCCAAAGAAAAAGTAAAAATAGCCGTCTCATTTTATGAGAAAGCTGTTAGTTCTTTGTGAAGGGGGACAAACCCCGAAATCAACATTTTAAGACAAAGCAAAAAGCCCACTGTTGTAGGCTTTCTGTAAGATATTTCTTAAAATTAAAGCATTTTGTTTTCTTGCAGTGATTAGGTACAGAAAAACAGACCTAAGCCTGCTCTAAATCTAACTTGATTTTCTCAAAAACTATTAAATTTAAATAAGCTGAGAAAACATAAAGGGTAACAAAAAGGGGACTTAAATTGATGAGTTCAGTAAGCAAGTAAATTGCACCTGTCAAAGGTGCTTTTTATTTTACTTTTCTGTCTAAGGCCTAGACTGTTCTAAGCGCTATGAGATTGCTTTAATTGAGATGATCTCACTCTCAAAGAGAGAAATCTCAGTTGGTTCATCAGGGCTAGGATTGTCAATGAGGATAGTGATTTCATCTTACTCATCATTGTCCATTTCGTCAATAAAATCTGTGACAAGCCCTTTGATGACTTCACCGTCACTATTCACTACCTGAACTCTTGAGCGTAGGTAGTTCCAAAGTTGTTTACTCATTTACGGTCTCCTTTCCCATAGTGTTTTTTGCAGGTGAAAGCGCCTAGATAAAACCAAGCGCTATGTTTTAGATTTTCTCATTAAAAAATATTTCTCTGTGAGCTGTCGCTTATTTAATTCTAATTCAAATGCTTTTGCCTCATCTAAAGAAAGTAAGTCAAGTGTAATACTGGTTTTCAGTAATTGCTCATCAGTAAACTCTGAAAAGTTAATAGTTTTTTCATCCAAGCCTAAAGAGTCAACAAAGTTTAGAGCCTCTGACAATTCCATAATATCCCTTCTCTCTTAAATGCATTTCTAAAATAATGATACCTTCGTTCTAGTTCTTTACTTTGTACTCATTGTTCTATCTTAATTTTACCACAACTCTCGATACCTTGCTAAAACCTTGCTATTTTGAAAATGGCAACGGCTTTATTGTCATTCCAATAAGCAGCTGGTTCTCTACTCTGTTATCCTTTGTTGAAAAAAAGCGCATTGTGAGTTATAATAAATAGTAAATAGAGGTTTTCCATCTCCCCTTGAAACAGTTTATTCTGCGGTAGGAGGTGGGACACCTCTATTTGTCTTTTAAGTCAAAATGAGTTATAATTGAATTAATAAAGGAACTGGTTTGGCACCCAATGACCTATTTTAGGTCGGCGCCTAAGTCAGTTCCTTTTACTGTTTCGACTACCCAAAAGGGGATACCCTTAATTCTTGCGTCAGTTAGTTTTTTAGGTTATAATCTAAGTAATGAGAGCTACTACCTCCTACATTAAAGGCTTAGGCTGTGGGGGGTGTGTGCTCTTTTTTTATCTCACAAAAGCCCCTAGATTCGTTTCTAAAGGCTTTTGGTTTATCCGTGGTGTTTTAGTTGTCCAGTACTAAACAAAGCAAAATAGAGGCAAATATGAAGCCTAGAGCTCCCTATACACACTAGTCTCTGTGGTAAGGTTAAATCAGTTCCCATTTACCATACCTGCCAAGTGTTCTATAGCTGCCTTCTTTGCCCGATATATCGAAGCTTTAGATTTACCTATTTCCTCAGCAACTCCCCAAATATCGAGATCATTCAAGTAAAAAAGTCTTAGGACAGAACGCTCAAGCGGATTGGCCAGCTTATCGATCAGCCTAGATATTTCCATTCTCTCTTCAGTAAGTCGCTCAATTCTCTGTAAAGTGTCCTCTTTTAGCTTCAGAACACTTATAAGGTTATTCTCTGCTGTATTTACCCTGCTTGTTTGTACTCTGGTAGTGCTCAGTTCTTGCTTTTTGATGATACCACTTTCTAAAGCTCCAAGCTCTAAATATAAGCCCTCTATTTCTTTATTGATCCACTTAACGCCCTCTAGTTTTTCTTTTACCTGCTCTGGTGTCATGCCTTGGCCTCCTGTATGGTATAATAATATTATTGAGATTATAGCTGAGGCGGAGCGCCTTGGCTTTTTTTGCTATTTCTCTAGGTTCGCTCTAGCTTCAAGCCTATTCTCCATACCATTTGATAAGCAATTAAGGGACGTTTTTATCTCCCTTATTTCCTTGATAAATGATAGGGGGATATACCCCACTTTCTCGGGCTTCGCTCGAGCTTCAAGCTATGTAATCTTCTCTGTTCAAAAGCTATTTTCTCGGAGTTCGCTCGGAGCTCAACACACATAACCCTGCCATTTGTCAGGCATATTTTTTGCCACTACCTAACCAAAACCTCACCATTGGAAAAGTTCGATACCTTACCAAAACCTTACCGTTCTATGGTTCTAAAAAAGTAGCTATACCTTAGGGTAATCTTAGGGTTCTATCACTAGAAAAAAGCCCTGTACCTTTGTAAAACCTTAGTATTTTGATCTATGCTACCTTGTACTAACCTTGTACTTTTTATATGTAACCTAACCCTTACCTCACCCTTTTTTGGAACGCTCTACTTACTTAAATCCTTGATATATCTAGCTTTTTTAACATTCAAACCGTCAAATATGTAGTATTTGTTTGTTTTGTAAATTGCACACTACTACAAATTATCATGTAATAAACCAAATCTATTGGCTTAAATACTAAAAGGGGATTGCTCCCCTCTGCACACTCGTTTAAAGTATTGCGTCCATATTGTCGTCCAGATAATTAGATTCTAAGAAAGTGATTGCTCCATCCACTCTTTGTTTTACAAACTCAGGATCTTCCATCAATCTCTTATAATTCAGCTCATCGACTGCTCTAGCAAACTTATTCAACAAGTCTTTTGTTCGATTGCTATTATCCGCTGGGATATACTGCGCTAACTCTGCACTGTTTGGGTTGCCATTTCCAAAAATATCCCCCAGGGCATTTCTGAGAAGCGATAAGGCCGTATAATCGTTTTTGTAGTGGTCTATCAACGCTTTACCCGTAGATACAGCTAACGCCCCACTCTCAAAAAGTTTTACGGTATTTTGCAACGCTGCTTGATAACCAGGATCAGTCAATAGTTTTACTTCTGATTCTGCTCTTTGAGCTTCTTTTTTCGGTAGTAAATTGTTTGCGATTGTTTTCAGCTCATCATAATATGCGCCATACCAACTATCGTATTTGAATTTAATTGCTTCCAGCTCATTCTCTTTGCCTTCAGTGCTCAAAAATTGATTATTATTTACTTCATCAATTTTTCCTGCAAGGTTATCGATTGCCCCTTTCAACGCTAACATCTTAGTAATAATTGTTTTTTTGTTCATTCTTTTTCCTCTTTCTAATTCTTTCAATCGTTTACAAGTATCGTCATGTTACGGTATTCCATTTTTAAAACTATTTTTTCTGCTCGTATCAATCCATAAGGATTTTTGTATCATATTCACTCCTAGCACCAAAACAAAAAGGACACCGAAAAAGCCAGGTAGCTTAATCAGTGCCCTCGGTTGTTCCGATAGACTCTATTTCTTTGTTTCACTTCGCACCAGATGGGAAAATCTCCCATCTTGAAAATGCAAGGTCACACTCCCAAAAGTCGGGGAAGCCTCTATGCCTATTTTACCATTTTTCTGGTACAAAATAAAGCCTTGCTGCAACAGCCTGTCTAAATCATCCATACGATCCTCCATTTCATTTTTTCTTGATTTTCATTAACCTAGAACGCTCTGAGCCTCTTTTATTTGGTTTAATTGTAGTACTTGTAGCCCTAAAGCGTTGATATAACTGACATTTTAAGCTATCCAACGCTTTTTGCTACCCTTTTTAATGTACTTTAGCTCATTTTTGAGCTTTTTTGAGTTCCATTTTTGGAATGCAAAGCCTGCGCCCAGTGCTTACTCATTTCTAAACTGTTAATTGTTTAAATGGGAAACCTTGTTTAGGGTGCAGCACTAGCTTTTAGCAATCTTACAAAATGTAGTATTTTTTTGAAAATGTAGTAAAATGTAGTTGTCATGTACTACACCCTTAACCTTACAGCCCCAAGGGTTTGGAGTGAAATGTAGTTTTGTAGTCGCTTTTTTCAAAAAAAAAATATATATAATACTCTTTATTGTTATTTATATATTTTTTATAAAAATGATAAAATAACTACATTTTAATAAAAAAGTCAGTCATATCAAGAGGTTAGAAGTGTAGTAAAAAAATTTAAGAAAACTACACTTTTTTCTAACCCTTGTCTATATCCCTTATATACCATGGTTTTGCAAACTTTTTGAAGTGTAGTTATTTTTTTAGAAAAAAACTACACTAACTACATTTTTCTACTTTTTGATATAAGCTGGTTTGATACTTTTCCCAAATCTTGCAGATTTCTTATATCTCCATCCCTCTTTATTTTGCATGATCTTCTTAACTTTGTTTTTATCTTTTGGATTCGGTGAATTGTTCAAATACACCTCCGTAAAGAATAAATTAACCGCCACCTTGTCCCGCTCTACTAGTTCCCCGTACTTCTCTGTATCAAGGGGAATTTCCACACCATTTGCGCCCATATGATACCCATGATTCAGCATGTCGTAGATGTAATAATACCTTGTTTTATCGGTCGTTGGGTATTGGTACATCATTTTTGGATAAGGGGTGTCTAAATAGCGCTCCAGGTCTTCAACTAACTCATCTACGAACTTGTAACGGCTTCTAACCTCATTTACTAACTTTTCCTGTTCATCTGTGAGCGTTAGAGACTTGTTTGACTTCCAAGCAGCAACCATAGCACCCCAAAAGTGTCTACGGTCTTTTTCTGTCCATTTTCTGTCCTTATAAGCGGTGTCCTTGTGTACTTCAGCAACCAGGAAGCGCCTTTCTCCTGTTAAGTCATTCAAATAATCATGGTCATTCGTTGCCCTAACGATAATAAAACTCTTTGGTAGTCGTCTATCGCTAGAAGCGTAGGGCGGTCTATACTCTAGCTTAGTTTCTGTAATGAACTTCTTCAACTCTGAAAAACTAGCCTTTTTACTGGCCACCATTTCATCATCAAATACACACCAGTTTCTAACCATCCTGGCCTTGTCGTCTTTGTCTGTGAAAGTTTCAACGGTTGTAAAATACTTGTGAGTGAATAGTCCCTCAAAAAATTGAGTCTTTCCTACTCCCTGCCGTCCAGTCAAGTCCAACACAAAGTCAAACTTGATAGAGGGATTAAATACCTTAGCGACCGCTCCACGGAAAAACAAATCCATGATAATACGGTTATATTCGTCATCCTTGATATTCAGATAATGTCTCAGAATATCAAAGGGATCACGCTGATTCACTAACTCTTTATACTCGATTTCGCATGATTCCAGATAGTTTTTTAAAGGATTGTAACTATGCTCACCAGCCACCACTTCCAAAATATCAGCGATATCAGGCTTTTTATAGTCTATCTTATACTTGGTAGCAATATAAGCCCTAATCTCTCTGATGATAAGGTCATCGATTGCGCCGCTCAAGGTTCTACCATTTAGTTTTATAGGCCTAGTCACGTCTATTTCATAAGTGAATGTATTGTACTGTATAGCACCTTTTAACTTGCTATCTCCACTCAGAATCTTCTTGAGATTATCTAGACTTACTGCAAAGCCATCTCCTCGTAGTTTTTTAACCAGATCTAAACTATTATGCTCCTCATTAGTCTCTCTTGCTTCAGTCAAATCCACTATTTCAGGGGGCACTTTCTGGTATTCCTCTTCAATGATTTTATTTACAATTTCTTCACTATTCAAATGCTACCCCCTTATAGAATTTTGTCGCTACTTCTAAGAAATAGCTTGCTAGGTCTTTCCGTTTAACTATTGCAGAAAACAAGTCCACCAACTGGCTAAAACTGTAGCCATTCACAAATAGCAAGCGGACAAAAAGTGAAGTCTCATACCTGGTATAAATGCCATTACAAATCAGGTCAAAAATCCAACCTTTCAACTCCACTCCAAGCCCCTGCCGTTGCTCAGTCAATTTGTTTACCTCTAAATCTTTCAGGATTGTCAGCAAGTCTGGACTGGCCAAAGCCATCTTCAAATCTCTGACCAATTCCCAGCCCTCTATCTGCTCTATTTCGTCTTTAATAGACACATATAGGCCTTTGTATTGGAAACCTGTCAAAGCCTCATCTACAGGCTCATAATAGGTAAATTTGTAGTGTTCACCATTCTTCCAAACTTGAGTAGGATTTGACTTTAGAAAGCCAAATAAAGGTAATTTCTCAGTTTGTACAGTTAACTCTATTACTCTCATTACCCCTCCTAATCTACTGCAAGAAAATTGTATATATCAGTCTTGCGGTAATAAATCTTCTTACTGTTCTCAAAAGGGGACTGATACGGTTTTAGACCTTCTTTTTCCCAATTATTCAACGTTGTTCCACTGATACCAAGTTTTTTGAGTAAGTCAGGCCTAGAAATCAAATCCCAGCCGTCATTATGCTGTTTTTCAAGCTCAAGCCTTTTCTCTAAGTGATCTCCCACTTTCTCCAGTAGCTCAAGTTCTGCTTCTCTTGATAATAGTTGCATTTGACATCCCTTTCTAATTATGAATCTTACCTGCAAGCTGGATATATCGCCCGTAATAAGGGTTTAAATCCTCGCTAGGTGTTTCTATCGTCTGTTGGTTTTCTCGCTCAAATTGGGCGCTTTTTTTGCGGTCTCGGTGGTTTAGATAAAGCAGTAAGCCAATCAATACCACCATAAAGATTACCGACTGTGTATTGGTCAAATCTAATTCATTCATGTTATGCCCTCGCCTTATAGTTCTTGATATAGTCCACTTGATCATTTCGCTCCATCTTCAAAAACTCATCCACCTCTTCGATACTTACCTTTCTATCTACAAAATCAGCAATAAACTGGAAGAGGTTCGGATTTCTCTCCTTGATTTCAGCCATTTGTTTATCAAATTCTGCTTGTGTCATGTTGTCTAGGTCTAGTGTCATAGCATTGCCTCCTAATCAATCATCATTCCACGAGTATATAAGGATGAGTCTGTCCATGAATCCAAAACGTTCTTTTTCCCTCGTTTTTTTCTTGCGATATCAACCGCTATAACTTCCCATACATAATTAAATACTTGGTCTGGAGTCATAGGGTAGTCATTCTCTTTAGTTATTTCAGCTAGGTAAGTGTTTAAGAAAAGAAATCCATCAAAGTTGGAAAGTAGCTTTATAAACTTAGTATCACCCCAATAATTTCTGTAATAAGACTCTTCTCGTTCTTCTAGTTCTCCTATTACTTCAGCAACTAATCTCTGTTTCATCCTTTCCGTCTGTTCCTTAAGTGTTTGCTGTTGTTCACGGTATTCTGTGCTAGTTAGTTCATTGTAGACATCATCCAAGTCGTTCAATACCCTGCTGATTTCTCTTTTAGCTAATGCAGTTCCATCTCCTACAAGAATTTCTTGTATTTCTTCTAAATTTGTTGAAATAGCTTCTAATTGATCTGCTATCATGTTTTTCCTCCGTTGGCCTTTTAATTGTCGTTTACTATCCTGAATATCCTCACACTCAAAGTTTTGCGATGGCGAGTGTGGGGATTTTGAATGGTTATTTCTTATACAGTTTTTCTTGTAATGAAGTTCCTCACGCTCAGAGTCGCCAAATTGAAAGCGTGAGAAAGTGCCAGTTTAAAGAGTTGGCGCTCTCTCGTTTGGGCACAAATCACTATTTTGTGATATAATTAAATAAATACCTAACTAAATCCCATACTTGCTATTTGTGGTTTTAGTTGTTTAAGTGAAAAGCCTTGCTAGTTTGCCGACTGTCTAGGCTTTTTTTGTTGCTTAGATTTCTTTTAGTGAAAGGTAGCAAGAAATCTTATAAATCTTCTACTAGCCAGTTCATGACTGCTTCATAGATTCGCTTGGGAGCGTCATAGTCTCCGTTTTCAACTTTGGTATAGGTTTGTGGTTTAATACCTAATTCCTCAGCTACAGCCTTTTTCGTTTGCTGAATTTTAGCACGTTTAACACGTACCTTTTCAGCCAACTCAGTTGTAATTAGCATTCGATCCCCCCTTTCTAACGGCTTTTTTTGCCGTTGTTTGATAGCAATTATACGACATTTAATTGCGCATGTCAACTATTTTTGTTATTTTTTTAATTTTTTATGGCTTTTTTTGCCGTAATAGGTTATAATTTACTCGAAAGGTAGAATCTTACGTATGAATAGAATTAAAGAACTGAGAGAAAATATAGGATTATCTCAAGAAAAATTAGCTAAAAACCTATCAATAAACTTACGAACATTACAACGCTGGGAAAATGATGAGACAGCTATACGAAAGAAAAATGCGGAGAAAATTGCAAATTATTTCAATGTTTCTGTTCCATATTTATTAGGTTATACAGCAGAAATAGATAACTCTAGTGATTGGGGAAAAATAGTATCTATTTCCTCTCAAGATCCTGACTACGAGGCTGTAAAAGCTGGTAAATCAATTTTCCAATCTCTCACCCCTCCAAATAGTGATAAAATCCTTGAGAACAACATATTTGAATACTACGTAAATTTTTATAAAGATGGTAAGACAAAGAATAAACATAATCTATCAGAGGAGGATTTAGAAAAGTTTTTTGGCGAACAACATATTAGTCACTCTTCCTCAAAAAGACTCAACAACTTTTATCAGGCCTTAGCTTTCTTAGAAGCTGAAGAGGCTGCTGTTCTTTCATGCTTTTCTCTTTTATCAAAAGAGAAAAAAGCTGCTGTATATGAAATACTAGTAGGACTAATTTCCCCAGACAATAAATAACCCCTAAAACACCCTCTAATTGATTTTATAGCTCAGCTATACAAATTATCATCACACCTAAAACAAACGAAAATAGGGCTATTCTCGTAGCTCTCAGCACCATATAAAAACAATATTCATAAATACTTAACTAAATCCCATACTTGCTTACTGATGTTAGAAAGGTATGACTATGAATATTACAGAATACAAAAAGAAAAACGGTACTACAGTGTACCGTGCCAGTGTTTATTTAGGCGTTGATAAACTTACAGGGAAGAAGGCCAGGACAACCGTCACGGCCAACACTAAAAAAGGCGTTAAAATCAAAGCTAGGGAGGCTGTCAATGCTTTTGCAGCTAATGGATATAGCGTAAAGGAAAAACCGACCATTACAACCTATAGGGAGCTAGTCGCTTTATGGTGGGAGAGTTACAAGAATACAATCAAGCCAAACTCCCAGCAATCCATGGAAGGGATCGTAAGGCTTCATATTTTGCCTGTATTTGGCGATTACAAGCTAGAAAAGCTCACTACTCCTATCATTCAGCAACAAGTCAACAAGTGGGCTGACAAGGCCAATAAGGGCGAAAAAGGGGCGTATGCAAACTATAGCTTTCTGAATAATATAAATCGCCGTATTCTCCAGTATGGCGTTACTATGCAAGTTATTAAGCACAACCCAGCTAGGGATGTCATTATCCCACGTAAGCAACAAAATAAGGAGCATAAGGTAAAGTTTTTCAGCAACCAGGAACTAAAACAGTTTTTAGACTACCTGGATAACCTAGACTTGTCTAGCTATGAAAATTTCTTTGACTACGTACTTTATAAAACATTGCTAGCTAGTGGTTGCCGTATCGGTGAGGCTTTGGCTCTTGAGTGGTCTGATATTGACCTAAAAAAAGGCATTATCAGCGTTTCTAAGACTCTGAATAGATACCAAGAAACAAACACGCCTAAGTCTAAAGCTGGTCTAAGAGAAATTGATATTGATAAAGCTACAATTTCCCTACTCAAGCAATATAAAAAACGTCAACAAGTCCAGTCATGGCAACTAGGACGGTCTGAGGGGATTGTCTTCACTCCATTTACTACAAAATACGCCTATGCTTGCTTACTGAGAAAGAGACTGCAGGGGCACTTTAAAAGCGCTGGCGTTCCTGATATTAGTTTCCACGGTTTCCGACACACTCACGCTACAATCATGCTATACGCTGGCATAGAGGCCAAAGACTTGCAATACAGATTAGGTCACTCTAATATCTCTATGACTTTAAACACTTATGTCCATGCTACCAAAGAGGGAGCAAAAAAAGCCGTCTCAATCTTTGAATCGGCTATTAGCAATCTATAAATAATAAGGGTGTCCCATTTTGGGGCTACCCTCTTACTATACCTAAAATTAGTTAAGGGTAACTAAAAGGGTAGTAAAAACAAAAAAAGCACTAAGGGAAAACGCCCCAAAGTGCTTAATATCAAGGCTCTAAAGCCTATCTGATTCAATAAAATATTACAACATTTTGTTGTAGAATTCAACGACAAGTGCTTCGTTGATTTCTGGGTTGATTTCATCGCGTTCTGGCAAGCGAGTCAATGAACCTTCCAATTTTTCAGCGTCGAATGATACGAATGCTGGACGTCCAAGAGTAGCTTCTACTGCTTCAAGGATAGCTGGAACTTTCAATGATTTTTCACGAACTGAGATCACTTGACCTGGAGTTACGCGGTATGATGGGATATCAACGCGTTTTCCGTCAACAAGGATGTGACCGTGGTTTACGAATTGACGAGCTTGACGACGAGTAGTCGCAAGACCAAGACGGTAAACAACGTTATCCAAACGACGTTCCAAAAGAAGCATGAAGTTGAAACCTAGGATTCCGCCTTTGATTTTTGTAGCTTGTACGAACAAGTTACGGAATTGTTTTTCACCTACACCGTAAGTGAAACGAAGTTTTTGTTTTTCAGCCAATTGCAAACCGTATTCTGACAATTTAGAACGGTTGTTTGGTCCGTGTTGTCCTGGTACGTAGTTACGACGTGCCAATTCTTTACCTGTACCTGTAAGTGAAAGGCCAAGGCGACGAGCTTGTTTCCAAGATGGTCCTGTATAACGTGACATGTGAATGTCCTCCTGATATAAATAATATTTCGGTGGAAATAGTCACTTAGAAAGCCCTGATTCGTGCAGATGCCCTTCGCCTAAACAGCCAAGGTTACTTGTCATAAGACACCTGTTGACGAGCTTCATGCTTTCCTGCTGATATTTCACACAAAATCCATTTTACCATGAATGACTAGATTTGTAAAGGGGTTTTAATCTTTATTTTCACTGCCAGAGAGGTTGAGAACCAGGGTAAAGGTGCTTCCTAGGCCATACTGGCTGCTAACTGTAATTTCTCCACCCAATTGATGAGCCAATTCACGCGCAATTGCAAGGCCTAAGCCATGACCACCTGTTTTCATATTACGCGAAGTTTCTACACGATAAAGGCGTTTGAAAATATTCTCCAAATCCTCTGGGGCAATCCCCTGTCCCTCATCTGTCACACTGATTGAAAGCTGGTTTTTCTCCAGCTTAGCCACCACTTCGAGTTTGGTTCCTGGAGCTGAGTATTTAAAAGCATTATTGACCAGATTCACCAAGATACGAGAAAGTTTGGCATAATCTCCCTCAATCCGGGCAGACTCTGGGATTACCTGCAAGTGGACATCTCGCTCCTCCTGCTCAATCAAGAACTGAAATTCACTCATACACTCAATCAAGAGCTGGTCCAGAAAAATGCTGTCCTTGCTAGTCGTTTCCACCTGATTTTTAGCTGTGTTTAGGGTCAAGAAATTCAATTCTTCAACCAGTTTATTGAGTCTTTCTGTCTGGCGTCCAATGGTTGCTAGATAATGGGCTTGTTCTCCTTCCTTGATAACCCCGTCCAAAATCCCTTCTACCGTCGCTTGGATCGAAGTGATGGGGGTCTTGATATCATGCGAAAGTTGAGCAATCATCAAGCCCTTTTCTCGTTCGCTTTCTTCCAAGGAATCAAATGTCGCCTGCAAATCATGGGACATTTCATTGAAAGCTTGGCCTAATTGTTGAAATTCTACAGGGCCTTGAACCTCCAGATTTGAAGGAAAATCCTTGTCCGCTACCCGCTTGGCATGTTCCTTGAGTTTGCCCAATGAAGTAAAGACTGGCGATAGGAGAAAGAGACTAATCCCAGCACCGATAAAACTAGCCACTAGAGTCATACCCACTAGGAAATAAATTTCTCTTTCTTCAATTAGCATTCGCTGGATAGCCCAAAAAACCACGATAATCGTTAGGAGTGTTGAAATGATATACCCCACTAAAATATAACTTTTTAATTTCATTGACTACCTCGTGCTTTCTCAATTTTGTAGCCCAAGCCCCAGACGGTTTTGATAGTGGGCGTTTCTGAACTAGCATGTTTAGCCAGCTCCTGTCGAAGAGCATGAATATGAACATTCAAGGTATTAGTGTCATCCACATAGTCTTCCTGCCAGACCTTTTCATAGAGGTCTGTCTTAGAGAAAACCCGCTCTGGATTGCTGGCTAAAAGCCATAGAAGTTCGAAGGATTTGACTGTCAAATCAAGCGCCACATCTCCGACTTGGACCTCATGACTACCGTGATTCATCCGTAAATCCCCGAGACTGACGACCTCTGTCTCACCTCCACGATGAAGGCGACGTAAGATATTGTGGACACGCAAAACCAGCTCACGAGGGCTAAAGGGCTTGGCAATAAAGTCATCTGCCCCCAAGCTTAGGCCATAAATCTTGTCCTGCTCGCTAGTCTTAGCCGTGATAAAGAGAAAAGGCTGATCTGGAGATTGATACTGAACCTCACTAATCAAATCATAACCATCCATCCGAGGCATCATGATATCTGTAATAATCAAATCAATCGCTTTTCGATTGAAGATTTCTAAAGCCTCTACTCCATCATGAGCCACCAAAACCTGATATCCTGCCTGAACCAGATAGCGTTGATGAATATCTGTGATTTCTACCTCGTCGTCAACGAGTAAAATTGTCTTTCCCATCTGTCTCTCCTTTGAAAAAAACAGTGCTATACCACAATAGTATAACACTATTTTAATCGCTTTACGAACATTCTAATCGATATCTGGATTTTTCAAATCCTAGATAGAAAGTCTGTAACTAGACTAGTTATTTTCCTCTTTTTTAGCTTTCAAACCGAGTCCGCCTAGAAGTCCGGCCAAAGCTAATCCAAAGAATCCAAGAGTAGCCATTGAGGTTTGGGCTTCACCAGTATATGGAAGCATGTCTTTTTGGTCTTTCATTTGATCAGCCATCATTGGGGTTGACACCTTGTTAGTAGATGCCATCTTGCCTTCATCAGACATTTTACTTGAGGCTGCTGGAGCTTGATCTTGTTTCATGCTTGGTGTTGCCATTGGCTGGCTAGCATTCATGGTTTTGTCCTGCTCTTTGTTAGGCATCATCTTATCCTGGCTAGCAGCTGGCATTTTAGATTTCATCTCATCTTGATTGGCACTTGGCATTTGAGCGTTCATCTTAGACGCATCTTGATGACTATTCATCATTGGAGCCGGCATAGCTGAACCATTAGAAGATGGGACGAAGCCTGATTGCATCGGAATCAGAGACTGATGTCCATTCAAGTTTACTGTCAAATTCTTAGTCGCTACAAGATAAGTCAAATCGGCCTTGCCATCTTTGGCACCATACACCTTGATAGTTGCCTTGTAACTTTGAGTGCCATTTTGTTTCAAGAGGTCAAGAAGCTCTTTATCTGATTTGCCTTGAGTACCGGCTAAATCCACTTCATAGAAGTAAAGGCCTTTGCCCAATTTTTCTACTGGTGGAAGGGCGGGATTTTTAGCTGAGCCGTTGTCGGACCATGGAGCTTTATCAGAAGCTTTCAAGATAAGGCGTGTTAACATACCGTCACCTGCGAAGAATTCGTATGGAATAACTTGGTTAACACCGGCTGTGAATGGGCCTGGGAAATTGGCTTTGTCCAAGTATGTAGCTGGAACATCTACCGTGTCTTTGGTATTGTCAGCCACGCCTTTTTGCACTTCAGCTGGGGTAGTTAAGCCGTTCAAGTTAACATCCAAATTTTTAGTCGCTACAAGATTGCTCAAATCAGCCTTGCCATCTTTAGCACCGTACACTTTGATAGTAGCTTTATAGCTTTGAGTGCCGTTTTGTTTCAAGAGGTCAAGAAGCTCTTTATCTGATTTGCCTTGAGTACCGGCCAAATCCACTTCATAGAAGTAAAGGCCTTTGCCCAATTTTTCTACTGGTGGAAGGGCGGGATTTTTAGCTGAGCCATTGTCTGACCATGGAGCTTTGTCAGATGCTTTCAAGATAAGGCGTGTCAACATACCGTCTCCGGCGAAGAATTCATATGGAATGACTTGGTTAACACCGGCTGTGAATGGGCCTGGGAAGTTAGCCTTGTCCAAGTATGTAGCTGGAACGTCTACTGTGTCTTTAGTATTGTCAGCCACACCTTTTTGCACTTCAGCTGGGGTAGTCAAACCATTCAAGTTGACATCCAAATCCTTAGTAGCTACGAGATTGTTCAAATCGGCCTTGCCATCTTTTGCACCGTACACTTTGATAGTTGCCTTGTAGTTTTGAGTGCCGTTTTGTTTTAAAAGGTCAAGAAGGTCTTTATCTGATTTTCCTTGAGTGCCAGCCAAATCCACTTCATAGAAGTAAAGGCCTTTGCCCAATTTTTCTACTGGTGGGAGGGCCGGATTTTTAGCTGAACCGTTGTCTGACCATGGAGCCTTGTCTGAGGCTTTCAAGATCAAACGAGTTAACATACCGTCACCTGCGAAGAATTCATATGGAATAACTTGGTTGACACCAGCTGTGAATGGGCCTGGGAAGTTAGCCTTATCCAAGTAAGTGGCTGGAACGTCTACTGTGTCTTTAGTATTGTCGGCTACGCCTTTTTGAACTTCAGCTGGAGTAGTTAAGCCGTTCAAGTTGACATCCAAATCTTTAGTCGCTACAAGGTTGCTCAAGTCTGCCTTGCCGTCCTTCGCACCGTAAACCTTAATTGTAGCTTTATAGCTTTGAGTGCCGTTTTGTTTCAACAAGTCAAGAAGGTCTTTATCTGATTTTCCTTGAGTGCCAGCCAAATCCACTTCATAGAAGTAAAGGCCTTTGCCCAATTTTTCTACTGGTGGGAGAGCGGGATTTTTAGCTGAACCGTTATCTGACCATGGAGCCTTGTCAGATGCTTTCAAGATAAGACGAGTTAACATGCCGTCTCCAGCGAAGAATTCATATGGAATGACTTGGTTAACACCAGCTGTGAATGGGCCTGGGAAATTGGCTTTATCCAAATAAGTAGCTGGAACATCTACTGTGTCTTTAGTATTGTCGGCCACACCCTTTTGCACCTCAGCTGGGGTAGTTGCTGGTTGAACTTCATTTGCTTCACGGTCTTGTCCAGGAACTGTAGGAGCAGGATTTGTCGCAGGTTTAACCGCTTCCTCTGTTTCTTTCTTAGATTCTGGTTTTGCTTGCACTTCTTCTTTTGGCGCTACCACTTGGTCTTTATCAGCTACATTCACTTTTTCTGGAGAGCTTGTAGCATCCAAGCTTGCTTTAGGTGTTGAGTCTACCTGTTCTGAAGGAAGAGCTGTATCGACTGCTTCTTTGAGAAGTTCTACTGGTAAGTCACTCTTTTCACTCACCGAAGTAGCATCTGGCACGACTTGGGCAGGGGTCGGATTGACCACATCGGCACGTACAGAGCTTGGCTGACCAACTAGGACAAAAAAGCCACTGGCTACAACAACTGAGGCAACACCGACGCTAAGACGGCGGATAGACCAACGAGTATATCTTTGATTTGGATTGAATTTCATAGGATTCTCCTTAGAGTTTTTCTTTATTTGATGACTCTAGTATAATCTCCTAAAATTAAAAAGGATTAAGAAAAAGTTAAAATTTTCCTTAAATCCCTCTTATAAAATACTTATATTAATTGAATCCATAAACAGACTTGGTGATTTGATAGACGACATTGGAAAGTTTGCGAGCTGGCAAGACTGAATGTTTGGTCAAACGGCTCAACATAGTCTTACGGATAGCCTGAAAGACCTCTGGATTTTCCTGCTGAATATAGGTCCACAGCTCCCGTTTTTTTGCCAGATGCTCTGCTGTGCCTGCTCGATTGAGCAAGGCACTAGAAATCACCGTCGTGATTTCAATATGATTCAGCAGATACTCTCGCATTTTTGGGTGACTTACTTTAGATAAATCAAGCTGGTCTACCAAGAGTCGATTTACCTTGAGTTGCTGGTCAATGCGCTTAATCATCACTTGCTCATTGACAGACTGGTCCTCACGCCCAATCAAATAACGATAGAAATCGACAGGCAGATAGTACATGGTCTTGACCTGCTGAAGGGGGGTAAAGACAAAGAGATTATCGACATAAAAAGTATGCTCAGGCAGTTGGAACTGGCTCGCTCGCAACAAATCTGTCCGGTAAATCAGCGAGTGCATCATGATATACTGGCCTTTTGAGAAATTTCCGACCTGATCCCAGCCAAAAATCTGTTGGACAGGCAAGACTGACTCATAACTCATACTCTTCTTACGAGACTGACCTTCCTTTTCATAGACAAAATTGGTCACAAAGGCATCAACTTCCTGCCCCTCACTCTCTAGTTCCTGCAAGGTTTCAAGAATTTTTAAATAGGCACGAGGATCTACCCAGTCATCACTATCAACTACTTTAAAATAACGACCAGAAGCCTCCGCTAAGCCGCAATTGACGGCACCCCCATGGCCCTTATTTTCCTGATAGATAGCTCTAACGATGTTAGGATACTTGCTGGCTAAACGCTCAGCGATTTCCTGAGTCGGGTCCTGAGACCCATCATTGATAATCAAAATCTCAACTTGCTCACCACCAATCACTAGCGACTCCACGCAGTAATGAAGATAGGCTGCGGCATTATAGCTAGGAATGGCGATAGACAATAACTTCATAATCTACTCCTTTAGGGGACTGATTTTTTCTTTCTCTCTTGTCACTTCTTTCTATTTTACCATAAAGTCCAGACTTTGAAGGACTTTTATTAGAATACAAGGGTTACTATCTCTATTTGCTATTTTGGACATCAAAAAAGAGGGGATCCCCCTCCTTACGAATTTAATTCTGCCAAGTCATCTAGATACTGGTTGTTAATGACCGCCAAGATATAGGCATCTGCTTTCAAGAGGTCATTAGGACCAAACTGGACATCCAGTGGTGAATTTTCTTGTTCACGAAATCCTAGGACATTGAGGTTATATTTGCCACGTAAATCTAGCTGACTCAGGCTTTGACCTGCCCAAACACTCGGAATTTTCATCTCCACAATAGACACATTTTTATCCAGCTGAAAGACATCAACATTGTTATGAAAGAGAATGGTCTGCGCTAGAGACTGCCCCATTTCATACTCAGGTGAAATCACCGAGTCAGCACCGATTTTTTCTAGTACCTTCTTAGCTGTCTGGCTTTTGACCTTGGCAATAACCCTTGGTACACCTAGACTCTTACAATGCATGACTGCAAGCACACTCGACTCCAGATTTTCCCCTGTTGCGACTACAACCGTATCACAGGTATCAATTCCTGCGGTTCTGAGGAGTTCCTCATCTGTGATATCGCCCACAACTCCACGCGCCAAAACAGGCTCAAATTGATTGATGTGCTCTGCGTGGTCATCAATGGCAATGATATTCATATCTTGCTTGGCTAGGGCCGTCAGGACACTACTCCCGAAAATTCCCAAGCCTAAAATTCCAATCGTACGATCTGACATCATTCTTCCTTTCTTATCCAATACTAATATCTGCTTTCATATACTGAATCAAATCTTTCTTGTCAGGCTGGTAATCCGCTAGACTAACCAGCAAGGTCAAGGGACCGATACGGCCAATAAACATGAGCACCATGACAATGCTAAGAGCTAGCTTGCCCAATTCTGGCGTCAGATTTGCCGTTACCCCAACTGTCGCAAGAGCTGAAATGGTCTCAAACATGAGGTAGATAAATCGCGGTGTTCCTTCTGCTGTAATTCCCAACAACATCAAACCCAACAAGAAGGTCATCAAAAAGATAATGAAGACACTAAAGGATTTTTGGACTGTTCGAGCCTCAATGGTTCTCTGGGCAACATTGGCATGAGGCAAGCCCAGCAATTCACTACGCGCAAAGACCAACAAGACAAAGAAAGTCGTAATCTTGAACCCCCCAGCCGTCCCTCCAGGCGCTCCACCCAGAAACATCTGTAAGATATAGATAAACAAGGTCACAGGCCGAGCTTGGGTGTAATCAATAGAGGCAAAACCAGCCGTTCTCATGCTGACGGTTTGGAAAAAGCTAACTAGCACTTTCTCTGGAACACTGAGATTGCCAATAGTTCCTGGATTGTGCCATTCCGTAAAGAGTGTAGATACTGTCCCAAACAGCAAAATCCCTACAGTCAAGAAGAGGACTAGTTTGGTGTGGAAACGCAGACGACGTTTTTTCTTCTTGTCAAACTGGGTTACCAAGTCAAACCAAACCATAAAGCCGAGACCACCCGTGATAATCAAGCCAGCAATGACCAGATTGATCAAGGGATCCGTCTGAAAAGCCACTAAACTGCTACTGCCGAAATTATCAAAACCAGCATTACAAAAGGCTGAAATGGCTAAAAAGATAGAGGTAAAAATGCCCCGTCCCCAGCCGAACTCAGGAATAAAACGGAAACTTAGTAGAAAGGCACCCAAGCCCTCCACCAGAAAAGTCGTCAAAAAGATAGACCGCATAAAAGACTTCAAAGACTTACTTTCCCCATAACTAAAACTCTCCTGAATGGTTTCACGACTACGCAGACTGAGCTTTTGCTTGCCTTGGATATAAAAAATCCCGATAAAAGTCATGAGCCCCAGACCACCAATCTGGATCAAGAGCATACAAATCAACTGCCCCCAGACATTATAGGTAGTAGCTACCGGTTGCGTAGAAAGGCCGGTTACACAGACCATAGACACCGTCGTAAAAAGATGGTCAAAATAAGTGGCCTGCGAACCACTTGCCTGAACAAAAGGCAAACTCAAAAGAAGAGAGCCTATAAGAATAACTCCAGCGAAACTTAAAAAGATGCGACGAGCTGGCGAAAGTCCGCCCAAGGCTCTCTCAATTTTTTTCACAAATAATTTGAATAACATACATCCATTGTACCATAAAAAGTAGGAGAGTAGCTATATCTGAAAGGCTATCTCAAGGCAGAGTTCCAAGGCCTTCTCGAAAGCTTCTGAACCCCAGTCACGACTATCGTACTGGTCCAAGTCTGCTAAGGAATCAGCTGTAAACAACAATTCTCCCCAGAGAACCCCACGCAGTTGGGCTACTGCTGCAAGCGCAGAACACTCCATCTCCACAACAGCACAGCCTTCTTCCTTGCGATAAGCCACCTTTTCAGCCGTTTCTCGGTAAAAACCGTCTGTCGTCCAGGTCATGACTTCTTCATAAGGAATCCCTCTGGCTTCCAACACTCGCTCAATAGCAGCAATAGCCTCGGACTGAATTTCCATATAACGAGAAGGTGCCACATAGTGATAACTAGCTCCTTCATCTCGCAGAGCGCGAACAGGGACTAGAAAGGCATTTTCTTCTATATCAGCCAGCACACCACAGGTTCCAGCAGAAATAATCTGCTCCACACCATAGCCAATCAACCAATCCATAAACTGGGCTGCTGGAGCTGAACCAACAGGAGCCTGAGCCAGACAAATTCCCTCGCCCTTGTAGTTAACGACATAGACTGGATAGGTCTTGGTGGCAGAAACAAATTCGCCGACACAGTCCGCCCCTACTTCCCTCGCATAGCGGTCAATCTCCTCACCTAAAAAAGCATAGACACACTTCTTTGGTAAGTGCAAGTCCAGCCCCTCGTGATTGGGCATGATGACCGCCTGAGGATTGTCATCAAACTCTAAAATAGGAATCGCATGTTTCTGAATCATAACCCACCTCCTCTGATTTTGTACTATTGTATCAAAAGCTGACAAAGTGTCAAGGAATTGTCTTTAGCAAGCCAGAAATCTCCTCTTCCATACACTTGAGAAATCGTTGCACCGCTGGAGAAGTCGGTTTCTGTTTTGGCAAAGCGATTGAGGACTTATGAAGAATACAAAATCCAACAACAAAAAAGACATGAATCTGAAATAAGCAGAACATGTCTTTTTTAGCTTGTTTGAAAGTCAAGTAAATAAATCTTAGCTCTTCTAGAACTCCCTTATTTCCACAAACCACCTAAAATCTGTTTTTCTAATAAGTCTAGGTCCTCTTCCTTTATTTCTCCGTTGTCGCTAACGATATAAAGTTGAGCGAAGTAAGCCAACAATGGACCAACACAAATACGAACCATTTGAGGAATCGTTAACTCTGGATTTACACGTGGATCTGCTAGCAATTCTTTATGAAGCACTCGAAGTTTATCTTGAATAGCATTCCAGATAAAAATCTGTTCATTTTTTAGTTTCTTATTTGAAAAACTCTCCTGCAGAATGATTTTCATCAAAGCACGATTTTTTTTGAGATAGCTCATACGATCGTGGACGAGATAACGAACCCTCTCTTCTGTCGTTTCAAAAGCTAAGAGTTCCTCAACAAAACTACCGAAAATGCCTGGGACTACAGGATGTAAAATAGCCGTCAGTAGATCATCCTTCGTCTTAAAATACTTAAACAAAGTTGCCTGGCTTAGTCCAGCACGCTCAGCTATGTGAAGAGTTGAGGTCCCATGGTAACTCCTAGTTGATATGAGATCCACTGCTGCCTGCATGATTTTTTTCTTTCCTTGAGGGTAATTCGCTTCTTCTAAGTAATCTTCAAACGATTCAAAAACAGTCTTATCCATCTAATCTTCACACCTTTTTAGCATTATTTATGTTGATTTCTAAACTTTACGATAACGACGCAATCCAACAATATTGAGAATTGTTAAAATGATCAAGAAAATCATTAAAACACCAAGATTTGGCAAAATATCACCAAGATTGTGTCCGTAAAGAATAATCTGGCTTATTGCATCACCAGAATAGGTTAATGGCAAAAATTTCCCCACAGTTGGAGCCCATGCTCCCATGGATGACAATGGAATAATCCCTGAGAAAAAGAGTTGAGGCATAATCACGAGAGGAATAAATTGCATCATTTGGAATTCTGATTTTGCTAGAGTAGACAAGAGAATTCCAAAAGCTAGTGCTACAAGAGCCAGTACCACATTAACTATTATAACATTTAAAATATTTCCTACAACTTCTACATCTAGTAGCCAAATTGCTGCTAAGACGACAACTGCCGTTTGAAAAATCGCAATAATACCGTAAGACAACATATAGCCATAGACAATTTCAGAACGTTTCACTGGGGTTGCTAACAATCGATCCAAGGTTCCACTTGTGCGCTCTTTCAAAAGTGCCATACCAGAAATCAAAAAGACAAAGAAGAAGACCACAAAGCCAATTAAAATTGGAATCATACGTGCAAAGAATCCAGTATTTTTATCTCCATATTGGTAAGATTCTTTGATTTCAGGCGCCTTTGCATCTAATTTCAATTGTGGAAGAGCTTGTTTGATACGAGATAGTAACTGATCGGTGCCTTCACTGGCGATACTTGTTCGTAACACTTGTCGTATCATAGATGTCTTGGAGGCATCTGTATTTGCGTAGTCGACCTGATACTCACCGTCTTTATAAGAAATCACAGCATCGACTTTTTCATTTGCTAGCGCTTCTTTGGCCTGATCTAAGTCTTGATAAGTCTCGATGTCCAAATGATCAAGCTCATCCATTTTCGTTATCAAACCAGTTGATAAATCTTGTGTCGCTAACTTGACATTCACGGTTGTACTAGCTGAAAACATGAGGTTCATCAGCCACATAATAAATACCGGCGCTACAAACATCATAGCCAAGGTTCGTTTGTCACGAAGCAATTCTTTGATAACTTTTTTAGCAATAGCAATGGTTCTCATCTTACTCTCCTTCTGCTTTCAAAAATACTTCTTCAATACTTGAAACTTGATAACTTTCTTTTAAGTGTTGCGGTGTATCAAAAGCAATGATTTTTCCACCTAATAATAAGCCGACCTTATCCGTTAACTCTGCTTCATCCATAACATGGGTAGTAACTAATATCCCAACCCCATTGTCTCTAAGCGCGAATAATTCTTTCCAGATTTTCTTCCGAAGAGAAGGGTCGATTCCAACTGTCGGTTCGTCCAAAATCAAGAGCTGAGGATTCCCCAGAAGCGCGATGGCTAAAGACAAGCGTCGCTTCATTCCTCCAGAATAACCGGATACCGTTTTATTCAAATGCTCTGTCAGATCCACAACTTGAGCCACATGGGCAATTTCAGCTGTCAGATCTCTTTTGGATAGCCCTTTTAGCTGACCAAAAAATTCCAGATTTTCTTGACCTGACAAAGCCTCATATAAGGCATCTGACTGGGCCATATAACCAATATCTCCTAAAATATGACGATTGGGCATAGTATGATCCAATACTAAAGCAACCCCTCCGTCAGCTTTTTCCATCCCTAACATAGTCTTAATCATAGTCGATTTACCAGCACCAGACGGACCTATTAAGCCTATAATTTCTCCCGGCTGCAATTCAAAGCTGACATGATTCAAAACCATTTGACGACAAAAAGACTTATCCAAATCTTGTAAATGTAGCAATTTTTTCATATGCTTCCTCCTAGGTGAGTGGTTACTCACTTACTGAATATAGACCTATTATAGTGAGTGGTTACTCACTTGTCAAGAAAAAAGTTGAAATTCTTTAAAAAATAAAGCACCAGATTTGTATCTGATGTTTATAATGCACATGTCTTATTTCTAAAAATGTTTTTGAACTTCCTCTCTATACTCCGAAATGGTCTTTTCTGTCCACTTTTTAAAGGCCTATTTTCCCTCTACTTTTCTCGGCTAATCCAACCATCGTCATTGCTATCGCAACTCTAATGACCTTGGTAATGGGAATTCATTTTACTTATTTTTATATGAAACAGACTAAGAAATTTTCAAGACCTAATTGAAACCAAATTAGCTCTTGGAAGTCAAAAAATCCTCGAACTCTACGCTGACCGTCTAGCAGAATCAGACCAAATGCGGCATGGCATTTCTAAGAATTCGGTTAAGGGACGTAACCTACAAGCTGCTTACGTGTATGGATTTACTTTGAGAGATTTCTTCGCCTTCAACCAAGGACTAAATAAAATGGGTGACCAAGCACTTCCTTTTAAAATTCACCCTGAACATTTTGTATTTGCTGGAATTCACGGTGGACAGGAAGCGAGGAGTTGATTGGAGAGTACGGTCAACCAACTTATCAAAAAATCTTTATCAGTCTAGATGCTGAAAAAAACAGGCGTTCCGGATGCCGATACAAAAATTTCTATGGCAGGTGATACTGCTACTCTCATGTCCGATACAAGCCTTGATATCAAGATGTATGGTATGCATCAGTTCAAGATGAAAAAAGGTGGACTCCGCATCAAATTAGGCGTCTTTTCCCCAGAAGCAACCCCAAGCTAGATGGAGCTCGATCACCAAGAACACCTAGCAGTTGAATTTTTCAATTCCCTCACAATCGCCTACCAAAACAAAACATTTAAGGGAAAACTACTCAATACCTTCTTAAAATTCAAGAAATTTAAGTAAACAAAAACGTATGACTGAACAATTTAGCCTTTGAAAGCTACAATTGTAAAATCACTTGTAATATATCAATCTATCACCGATATAAAAAGGATAACATTTCTCTTAAAATGCTATCCTTTTTTGTTTATCCTCGTCCGCCAGGTGCTGGACCGCCAGGACCTCCATTCGAACCTCCGCCTCCAGGCATAGAGTTGACGATTTCCGTTTGTTTTTCGCCATTTAGATAGATGTCTCCGCCTGTATAGGTCGCGGTTCCATCAAAGTCAAAACCCGTTTGACCAGTCATTTTAATGGTTCCACCGGTAACCGTGATATTCCCGTTTGAGTCAATTGGATCTGTGTCACCTTGACCCACTTCTACAGTTAGATTTCCACCTGTCATAGTAAAGTAAATATCACTTTGCTGGGCATTTTTATTAGCTGCATTCACCCCATCATCTGTCGAGTAGACATTGATATCGCCACCATTGATCGTAATGGATTTCCCTTCAATTCCTTCAGTCGCATTCTTGACTGTGTAAGTACCACTATCAATCACTAGATTTCCAGAAGCGTGAATGCCGTCCTCGCCTGCTGTGACTGTTATGGTATTGTTCGCCAAATACATATTTCCGACAGTCATATCGTCATCATTATCAACTTTGACACCATCTTCCTTGGCATCGATAGTCATGGTCGCACCAGTGACATTAAGTTCATCATTGACATTAAAGGCATCGCCAACTGATGTGATGTTAAAGGTTCCACCTGTGATGTGAAGCGTATCATTTGCCTTGATAGCATTACTTTTCTTGCCATCTACAGTGAGAGCACCTGAGCCATTAATGGTCAAATCAACCTTAGAAAAGAGAGCGGCATTTGCCTTTTCATCACTGTTAGAGCTTGAGTCAGAGAGACTGTTAGTGGTTCCCTCTGCCAGAGTCAAGTAGACATGACCAGCTGACGTCGCAGAAATTGCTGCATTGGTATTAGTCATGGTCGCACCTTTTAGGACTAGATGAACATCTGCCGACTTACCTGCCTCTACCTTGATCTGCACCCCGTCAGACTGACCTGAAATCACATAGGTACCTGCTTTTGAGATGGTCACCGTTGAGCCAGAAACTGTCACACCGTCTCCAGAGACGTTTGCAGATGAGCCAGACAATTCAATCTTAGAAGCAGTGCTTTCATCATAAGAAGTGTCGTAGTCCTTTTCTGTAAAGTAAGAAGATTGACTGTTTTTAGTTGAAGTTGTGATGGCAGTAGTATCTGCCACTGCAGTTGTACTTGACTTGGTCGTTGACTGCCCACAAGCTGTCATCAAAGTCAGAGCTGTTAAACTAGTTAAGATTAGGGTCAATTTTTTTGATTTCATACTTTTTTCCTCGCCTTCCTTTAGCTTGACCTTAGTTTACAGGGTAAGTCTGAAAAAAATCTAAACTTTTTCTGAAAGTTTTCTTAAGTTCAGTTTCAGTTAAGTTATCTTTAACAAAAGTTTTAGGAAAATTCCATAGACTAATTACAAGCAAGTTCAACTTGCCCAGACACACCTATCTGCTAATAAGATAGTGTACTGAAATAGTTTGATAAAGGAGACAGGATTTATGAAACCAATTGAAACAAGCTTTAAACGAATTGAAACCAAATATGTCGTTGCCAAAGCTGACTTGGCTAATTTAATAGAGGACTTAAAAATATACCTCGTCGAGGATGATTATCCAACTTCGACCATTTCCAACATCTACTTTGATACAGAGCAATTTGATATGATTCAGGAAGATGGCCAAGGTACTAAGCGCAAAGAAAAGATTCGGATGCGAACCTATCTCAGTCAAGTCCAGCCTGATAGTCAGGTATTTTTAGAAATCAAATCTAAGGATAGAGCTGGTGTCGGACGAAAACATCGTCTCTTATCGACTCCCCAGTCTATCACCCAGTTTATGACCAAGGGACAGCTGGATAACAGTATCAAGGACCGAATGATGATTGAAAAAATTCAACAACTCCAAGAGGAATATCAGCAAGCAATTATCCCTCGTATGTATATTTACTACGACCGTTTTTCTCTCAAGGAAAAGAAAGAAATTAGCGGATTTCCCTACAATAAAATTCGTATCACCATTGACCAAAATCTAACCTATCGTGATGATAACGTCAGTTTATTCTCAGGAAAGGACGGTTTCCCTCTACTAAACGAGGACATTGTCATCATGGAAATTAAAGCACCTGGTAGAAAACCCCAATGGCTACAAGATATTCTCGACCAATATGGACTGGTAGAGCAGAAATTTTCAAAATACAGCTGCGCCTACCACAAGTCTCAAGGGCTAGACTATAGCCCACGACCAAGCACAGAAAGTGTAGGTACTACTTATGTCTAATCTTTTCAACTCTATCTTCAACGACACAACTGCTACTGCCAATCCTATCCAGCTCTTTCTGGCTCTCTTGGTCAGCCTGATTTTAGGTTTGGCGCTGACCTGGGCTTACAAACACCGTACCCTCTATACACGGGAATTTGCTGTTAGTTTGACCCTACTCCCCTGCTTGATGACCTTGGTCATCTTTCTAGTAAATGGCAGCTTAGGAACCTCTATCGCTGTTGCAGGAACCTTTAGCCTCATTCGTTTCCGTTCAGCTACCAGTGGCTCACGGGAGCTAATTGCTATCTTCCTTGCCATGATTATCGGGCTGGCAGCAGGGACAGGCTACCTAGCTCTAGCTATTCTCTTCACCGTCTTTATCTTAGCAGTATGGCTTCTTTTAGAAAAGCAACAAAGCAAGAGCAATCACCAACGTCGCAGACTATTGACCATCACAATTGCTAACCAAGAAAAGCAACTCCAAACTATCCAATCTGGGCTATCACAATTCTGTACTGAGTTAGACCTTATCTCGATTGATACCAGCAATGATGGAGAACAAGTCACCACTGTCTATGAAGTGGATTTCAAGGATCAAACCAACGACTTTCAAATCATCAATTACCTCACTAGAGAACAGGATACTTACCAGGTTTCCCTGACCAAAAATGCTAAGAAGAGAAAAAATTTGTAAAACTTCTAGCATGAAACCTCTCAAAAAGCTAGGTAAACACTCAATTGAAAAAAAGTTAATCTAATTTATGATAAAAGGCATCATATCAACGTTTTTTAAACACCTGATATGATGCGCTTTTCTTATCTTAAAAACTTTTTTACCAATCTCTTTATTTAACAGGTATCTCCTTAATCACACGCGCAGGATTACCAGCTAGGACAACGTTGTCGCCGAAGGACTTGGTGATTACAGCCCCTGCTCCAGCAACAACATTATTCCCCAGTGTTACTCCAGGAAGGACAATGACACCACCTCCAGCCCAGAAATTGTCTCCGATGGTAATGGGCTTGCCGTATTCCACACCTGAATTACGATCCTGCGGGTCCAGTGGATGGAGGGGAGTCAAGAACTGACAGTTGGGACCAATCATAGCATTGTCCCCGATGCGAATCGGACAAACATCCAGCATGGTCAAGTTCCAATTAGAATAAAAATTTTCCCCTAGATGGATATTGACCCCATAATCGACCACCAGGCGTGGATTAACATAAAGATTTTGTCCGGTTGACCCAAACCAAGCCTTGATGATTTCGACTCCCTTCAAGGGATCTTCTTCCTTGTTAAAGGCAGACTGTTTTTGGCGAGAAGCCTGAGCCAAGGACCGCAATTCTGGGTCCGATGGACGGTAAACCTCTCCCGCTATCATTTTCTGGTATTCACTGGTCATTGTTTTCTTCTCCTTGTTCCCTACTATCATATCAAATTTTCTACGTATCTGACTAGAATAAGGAGCACTTTCTACAATTGATCCTCTGATTGTCATCATATCCTGTCTAAACGAATACGGGTCACGATTCCGTCTGGGTCTGTGATTTCCAACTGGCTCAATGTCAGCCATTTGATTGGTGCATCAACTTCTTGTGCTCGCTGGGCAATCGTTAACAGTTCTTCTTTATGTGCGACTTCGATGACATAGTAGGCCAAACCTGGCAAGCCTTGCTTACGCGGAGCTAGGCCTTTTACTCCCCATTCGTTGACTGCTAAATGATGATGGTAATCCCCAGCCGCAATCCAACTAGCGCTAGGTACACTGAATTTATCCTCTAGTCCTAACACCTTTTGATAAAACTGGCTGGACTTTCGACTATCCTTGACTGAAAGATGAATATGCCCCATTCTCGTACCTTCTGCTAGAATAAAGGGCTCTACTCTTTCCCCCAACTCATAGATATCCTGTGCCGCAAGGGCCTCCGTCACTCCGATAATGCGTCCATCTTCTCGAATATCCCATGTGGAAACCGGCTTATCTCGATAGAGTTCAATGCCATTTCCCTCCAAATCTTCCAAGTAAATAGCTTCACTGTAACCATGGTCTGCACCGCCTACAAGATGAATCTGTAAATCTGTCAGGTGTTTCAAGACATCAGCCAAAGCCTTTCGTGTCGGCAAGAGAACAGCCAAATGGTAAAGACCATAATGTCCCCTCACTTCTCCGCTCTCTTGTGCTTGAATCAGCTGTACCAAAGCTTTTCCACCAAGGCCTAGAATGGTCTCTGCCTCAGTTTGAGATAAGATTTCTAAACCAATAATTTGCTGATAAAAGGCTGTTTGACTTGCCAAATCCTTTACATTCAAAACTGCCTCTGCCAAATAAATGTGACTCTTGTATTCATAGGTCATAAATGGTTCTCTTTTCTAGTTGTAATTATAACTGTTACAACTATTATATAATTTCCATCAAGAAAGTCAAGTCAGACAACTCAAAAATAAGGCCATTTCAGGATAAGATAAAGTAAATCTTTCCATAATAAAACGCATATTATCAAACTTTTCAGCACCTGACAATATGCGTTATTTTAAAGACTTTTTGACCAGCTTTTTTTACTTAACAACAAGCTCATAACGTGTCTTACTAGTGAAGGTTTGACCGGCTTTGAGAATGACTTGGTCTTTAAGGTCACTGTGAATGGCATCTGGTAAAGCTTGCGCTTCAAGAGCAATCCCATTGTGCTGTAGCATTGGCTGACCTCCTATGATGACACTCTCATCCACAAAGTTTGCTGTGTAGACTACAAAACAAGGAGCTTCTGTCTTGAAAAGCAGGAAGCGACCTGAGTTTTGGTCATAAAGGAATCCAGCATTGTCATGGACTGCAGGAAGGGAAAATGGATGATCTAAGCCAGATACCAGCTGGATTTGCTCATCTTCTTCTGCAAAGATATCCTTCAACAAGGCACCATTGTAGATGTGTTTAACCACATCACGATTGGCATCTGGAGTTTTAGCAGGAACACCGTCGGGAGCGATTGGATAAATGCCCTCTGTGTTTAGTTGGAAGACATGGCGGTCAATCGTCTGCGTGAAATCACCAGACAAGTTGAAATAGCTGTGATTTGTTGGATTGACCAGCGTATCCTGATCTGTCGTTACCTTGTAGCTGATTTCGTAGGCACCAGTTTCTTCCAAGTGATAACTAATCCAAATCTTGAGGTTACCAGGAAAACCTCCTGTCCCATCTGTACGCTCTGTGTAGAGGGTCAAGCCATGATCGCTCACTTCAACTAGTTCAAACAAGCTGGAATCCCAACCAGTTGAACCACTATGGTTACAGTTACTAGCATTGTTGACTTCAAGGTCATAGGTCTTACCATTGAGCTCAAAGGTCGCACCTGCAATACGACCCGCTACAGGACCTACGCTCGCTCCATGCTTAGGACTATTGCCTACATAGCTATCAAAGTCATCAAATCCCAAAATAACATTAGCAAAATTTCCAGCCTTGTCAGGTGTGACATAACGCAGGATGGTCGCACCATAAGTCATAACCTCAAGCTGGTAGCCACCGTCCGTCTCAAAGAGATAGGCCAAGACATCCTTGCCATCAACATTTCCAAATACACGCTCTGTGTATGTTTTCATTCTGTTCTCCTTTTACTATTTCTCTCAAGCAAATAAACCATAGAAAGCGCCTTGACAATCTATGGTTTGCTTGTATGATTTACAAACTCCTTTATCAAGAATCTATAAACGCAGTATTACTTTTGATATTCGTGGATGATAACACCTTGTACCACACGGTTTACTGTACCTGTAGGAGACGGTGTATCAGGTTTATTTTCTACCTTGAGTGAAGTCAATAGGGCAAAGAGTTGGGCATAAACGATGTAAGGGAAGACACGGTAAATATCATTCAAGACACCGCCACAACCAAGTGCCACTTCTTTGACATTTTCAAGACCAAAGGCTTGATCACTCAAAAGCACAACACGGCGAGCAATCTGGTCACCAGCAACTTCACGAACCAAGTCCAAGTCGTACTTACGAGTGTAGTCTGTCGTTGTACCAAAGACCAAAACAACTGTATCTTCGTTGATAAGAGATTTTGGACCGTGACGGAATCCGACTGGGCTTTCATACATGGTCGCCACTTGGCCAGCTGTCAATTCCAAAATCTTGAGCTGAGCTTCATGAGCAAGTCCAAAGAAAGGACCAGCGCCTAGATAGATGACACGGTTAAAGTCTAGGTCAACAAGTTCTTTGACATCTTCTGCATTTTCTAGAATTTTACGGGCAAGACTAGATACAACTTCAAAACGTTCAGCTTTAACAGCAAATTCTGTAGGATCAAAGACCAAGAGAGCTGTTAACATCATAGACGTAAAGCTAGAAGTCATGGCAAAGCCAGCATCATTAGAGGCAGCTGGCTGCAAAAGTAAGAGATTGCGGTCATCTCCATGAGCTTGAAGAGCCAACTTACCGTCCGCTGCACAAGTAATCGTCACTTGATAAAGCTCATCCACCAAGGCCTTGGCCAAATCAACAGTCGCCACACTTTCAGGCGAGTTCCCACTACGAGCAAAGGATACAAGGACAGTCGCCACATCTTTTTTCAAATAAGTTTCTGGATTGGCAACGATATCTGTTGTCGCAATAGCATTGAAATTCCATTTGCGTTCGTCATAGACTTCCTTAAAGTAAGGTACCAAGGTATCTCCCACATAAGCAGAAGTCCCAGCACCTGTCAAGATAACCTTGATATAGTCGTGTTTATCAGCAATCCCTTGTAGGAAGGCTGCAATTTCTTCACGTTTTGCTTGATAAGATTCAAAAGCTTCTTTCCATACATCTGGTTGTTGGTAGATTTCACGTGTAGTGATTTCTGCACCCAATTCAATCAAGTCTTCTTTTGTATAATGTAACATTGAATTCCTCTTTTTCTATTAAATATGGGAATGGGAGTAAGCCCCATTCCCATGTATATTCTATATAAAATGCTCTAACGATTTTCACGTTGTCACATCTTATACTCAATGAAAATCAAAGAGCAAACTAGGAAACTAGCCGCAGGCTGTACTTGAGTACGGCAAGGCGACGTTGACGTAGTTTGAATTTGATTTTCGAAGAGTATTATTCATCTTCGTCATCATCGAAGCCCGCTAACAGGTCATTAACTTTCACAATGCTTTCTGCAGCACGGCTCTTATAGTCCGCATCTGCACCTGTAAGGCTCGCATTGATAAATTCAATCACCATTGGAAGATTCATCCCTGCGTAAAGGTCAATATCACGACCTGCCATGATCAAACGGCTTACCACGTTACATGGTGTTCCACCGAGAAGATCCGCAAAGACTAGGAAATCATCCAATCCTTCAATAGCAGCTTCAAATTTTGCAGTAAAATCTTCTGGGCCATCTTCTGGAAGAAGAGCTACTGTATAAATATTGTCTTGTGGACCCATGATCATTTCAGTGCTACCTTTAAGTTCTTCACAGAAGCGACCATGACTCACCAAAATTAATGATTTCGTCATAAATTATACGCCCATTCCAAGCAAGAATTTACCGATGAATGAAAGACCTACTGCAAGAGCAATGATGATACCAATTGCTTTTGTAGAGTTCATACCTTTCTTACCAAGCAACCAGAAGATAAAGGCAGTAAAGATTGCTGGAAGTAAGCGTGGGAAGATTGAGTTCAAGATGTCTTGGAAGTCAATCATTTTTTCACCAATTGGCAATTTATAAGAAACTTCAAAGTTGATCATTGTTGCTACAAGAGCACCCATCATGAAGACACCAAGTACAGATGCAGCGTCAATCAAAGCTGTCAAAGTACTTTGCATGTTGTTGATAAGGTTAACCCCTTCTTTGTAGGCAAATTCTAACTGTTTCCAACGGAAAATGTCATACACTACTGCAACTGCAATCCAGAGGAAGATACCCCATGGTTGGCCAGCGATAGCCATAGTTGCTGCGATAGATCCCATGATAGCAGGTACAAGTGAACCAAAGATAGTATCTCCAAGAGGAGCGAATGGTCCCATCAAACCTGTCTTGATACCGTTAACGGCATCTTTTGAACCTACACCATCTTTTTCTTCCATGGCAAGGTCAAAACCAGCGATGATTGTGTGGAAGAATGGTGAAGTATTGAAGAATTGAGTATGAACTTTCATCATTTCTTTCAATTCAGGAGTTCCATCCCCATACATTTTACGCAATTGAGGCAAGATCATGTAAAGGTAACCAGAAGCTTGCATACGTTCGTAGTTCCAACCTAATTGGAAAGTAAACAAGCTACGTTTGTTGATTTGATTAAAATCTTCTTTTGTAAGTTTGTAATTAGAATTCGTCATCTTCGATTTCCCCACTTTCTGATGGTGTAGAAGGTGCTGCTACAGCTACTTTTTGGCTATTTTTGAAGTGAAGCACTGCAAGGAAGATACCCACGATAGAGATACCAATCATAGACAAACCTTTAAAGTTGTTGACAAAAGCAATTTTTTCAGCCACATCTTTAGGTAGAGTACCCACGATACCAGCAACAGCGCCACCAAGACCTGTTACGTATGAGTAAAGAACAGTCAACATAGCTGTTAAACCGAATCCCATAGCAAGGTAGTGAAGGTTACGTTTAACTGGAAGGTAACGAAGCAAGATTGCAAATCCAAGACCTGGAAGCATACGTCCTGCAAGTGTCAAACCATCTGCAACCCATTGGTATTGTTTAACCAAGTCTACTACTGTTTGTACAAATGCACCACCAAAGGCAAGGGCAAAGAAGACTGGAAGGGCACGAGAAAGAGCCCAAGGAAGAGCACCAAGAAGGTAGTTGCGTTCGATTGCTTTATAGTCAAAGCGTTCGATTGCAGCATCAATACGGTGTGCGAAGAAAGTAGTTGTCATACGTCCAAGAACGTCGAAGTATGTCAAAAGTGCTGCTACTGGTACAGCGATTGTTGTAATCGCAAGGTCCGTAGCAATTCCTTGTGAAACTGAGAATGCTGTTGCAAGAACCGCACCAGAAGTTGCGTCGATACGAGAAGCACCACCGAAGGTACCAACCCCAAGAACGAACAACTGCAAGCTACCACCGATAAACAAACCAGTTGTCACATCTCCCATGATTAAACCAGTAATGAAACCAGCAAATACAGGGGAACCTGCAGATGAAACGATCGTCAACTCATCACAGATTTGATAAGCTGAGTACAAAGTGAGAAGTAAAATTTGCCACCATTGTATCATAACAATGACCTCCTAAAAATTTTTTCCTATTTTAATAAGCTCAAAAAGTCTGAAACTGGATCATTTGGAACCATTTGAGCAGTAAGTTTAACACCTTTTTCCGCCAGTTTGTGGAAGTCTTCCACATCCTTGTCCACTACGTTGATAGAACGTGTGATGGCGCGAGTTTCTGGTGTTTGAGACATATTCCCAACATTAAGGGTTTCAAGTGGTACACCTGCTTCTACCAAACCAAGGAAACGGTCTGGTTTACGAGCAACGATAAAGAGACGTTGGCTATCGTATTTACCAGCAAGAATATTGGCTGCCGCTTTCTCAATTGGCAAAATACTCAATTTCACACCTGGTGGTGTCGCTAGTTTCAAACCACTCTTTTCAACGTCGTTGTTGACAACTTCGTCATCCACAACCATAATACGTGAAACATTTAGTTTTCCAGCCCAAAGATTGGCTACTTGTCCGTGGATCAAACGTCCATCGATACGGCATCCTACAATTGTCATAAATTTTCCCCCTTTATATGTTTTAGTGTAGGTTTACGAGTTAAATGAATCTCTTCTTTATATTCACCCTCTGTTTCAAAGATAATGATACGATTAGCACCTTCCTTGAGATAACAATGAGGGATATAAAGCGAGAGTGTTGGGCCGACGTTCCAAAAACGTCCTAAGTGACGCCCATTGACAAAGGCAACTCCCTTACCAAACTCAGATAAGTCTAGGTAAGTATCTTTTGGATCTTGGACTGTAAAGTCATAAGCGTAAAAGGCTGGTTGTCCTTCTGTCCATCCTTTTGAAAAATCAATTTTCTCAGGATTATCCAGTGGTAGTGGATATTGTTTCCAATTAAGTAAGAAGTGTAAATCCTTGCAGACACCTGTTCGGATTCCTTTACGTTGTGTATCAGCTAAGAACTTATGTCCATAGTTAACACGGCCCATATTTTCAATCAAGATGTCAAGTTGTGAAGAACCTTTTCGATTACCTTGACAGTAGATATCTTCCCCAATCTCCGTCTGGTATTGAGTGGCAATCCGTTGACCATCTACAAAGAGTTGAGCACGGTCACGTCCATCGATGATGCGAAGGCGTTCTTCTTCTGCATCCCAACTTGCCTCAGTACGATAGAGAAGATAGCCATAACATTGACCTAATTCCTCCATCGCTTTTGGATAGAGACTTTCTGTTGGACTAGAAAGACTATCTAAGGTTTCAAATAAGGAAACTTTTTCAGCAAGTGGAATAGCGTCCACCTTCATGCTTTCCTTATAGAGTGGTTCCAACTGCGGATACTCTGGGAAATGTGTTGCCATCATCTTCTTGACTGCCAAATATTTGGCAGTTGGATTTCCTTCTTCATCCAGAAGGGCATCGTAATCATAAGATGTAACTTGTGGCAAATCCAGAGTTCCTCGAGCCGAGCAACCATTCATGAATCCAAAGTTTGTACCACCGTGGAACATGTAAAGGTTGATAGAGCCTTGCTCCAATACCTCTCGAACAGCTTCTGCCAATTCTTTCGGATCCCGTGTGATAATCGGTTCTTTCCAACGATTGAACCAGCCATCCCAGAACTCCATACACATGAGTGGCCATTTCTTACCATGCTCATCAAAGAATTCCTGCATCTGTGAAAAGTTATAAGGTGCCTTAGAACCAAAGTTCCCTGTTACAAAGAGGTCATCTTCTATTAAGGTTCCAGCTTTCAAAGTAGCTCTCCATGGGCCATCTGAAGTAAAGAGTGGGCAATCAATCCCTCGTTCTTCCATCAATTTTCGAATCGCTCTCAGGTAAGCCTTATCTTCTCCATAAGAACCGTATTCGTTCTCGACTTGCATCATGAGAATATTTCCACCATTGTCCAACAAACGAGGCACCAGTCTTGGTAATAATTGATCATAGTAGCGACCAACTGCCTCGATATATGCTGGGTCGGATGAGCGAATTCGCATGTTCTTGGTCAAGAGCCAAGCTGGTAAGCCACCGAATTCCCATTCTGCACAGATAAAGGGAGACGGACGCACAATTGCGTAGAGACCCAAATCCTGCGCTATTTGGAGAAATTTCTCTAAATCCAGATCACCTTCAAAATTAAACTCCCCTTCAACAGGTTCGTGTAAATTCCATGCAACATAAGTCTCGACTGTATTAAAGCCAAGCGCTTTTAAGTTGTAGAGCGAATGATACCAATCCTCTGCTGGAATTCTAAAATAATGAATGGCACCTGACAAAATCTTGAACGGTTTCCCATCTAAATAGAAATCGTCCTCAATTTTAAACCTTGTCATTTTTTTACCTCTGACTAACTAAGTTTGCGCTTTCATTTGTTATAATATTAAATATAATCAAATCTTTTGCATTTGTCAATAGGTTTTGGAAAATTCTTTAAAATTTTTCCATTTTTTTACTTACCTTTTACCAAAATTATCAAAAATTCGCATGAAAGAGGCTATTTTAAAAGTTCAGAGAATTATCCAATTATAAAATGGATTTTTTTACATGTATAATAATGTTTCTAACCTATTATTTTAATTTTTTTACCTAAATACTACTATTTTATTTACATTTATGGTAGAATCAAGGATGGAAAAATAGAATTGAGGTGAAATTATGGCTATTCCAAAATACCAATATATTAAAGATGAATTAAAAAATAAAATTATCTCTGGTCAATTTGCAAGTGGTGATAAATTTTACACAGAAGCAGAATTAATCGCAATGTACGACGTAAGTTCTATCACAGTTGTTCGTGCTTTAAACGATCTTGCTAAAGATGGTTACATCGTTCGCCAACAAGGAAAGGGCACATTCGTTTCACGCGCACGTAAACACAAACTCGTAGAATTTTCAGACGTCGAAGTTTTCGAAACGAAAGATGATAAGGTAACCGTCCTTTCTATCGAGCGTGGAAATAAACTTGAATATTTGGATAAACTTGGACTACGTGGTGATCAGTTCTACTACAAAATTGAACGTGTACGCGAAACAAATGGTGTTGTTTACATTTATCACACATCTTATGTTCCAGAACAATATATCAATGCCAATTATCCAAATCTTGAATATTATAGCTCTATCTATAAACGTTTCAAATTGGATTACCACATTCACATGAGTGATGAGCATTTTGAGGAAATCAATGCAATTGCATTCCCAACACCAGAACATGCTGCTTCTGTCCTAGGAATTGATACACAATTCCCAACAGTACTTCAAACAAAAACTACCAAGCTTGAAGCAACTGGACAAGTTCTTGCCTATAGCGAAACGTATAAGCGAGCAGATTACTACAAAATCAAATTCATTTCATGTAACCGTGGTCACTAAGAAAAAGCTTGAGCCTTGCTCAGGCTTTTTCTATATATATTATAGCACGAAAAAGCGACTATGAAAACGCTATTAAATATATTTATTTGTAGCACTTTTACTAAAAACAAGTTAAAAAGCACTGATTTTTCCTTAATTTTACCTTCTTATATAAGTTGTTATTTCCAAAATATTATGATTTACTCCTTTTGTTATATTTATTATATAAATTTACTTGACTTTTTACTATATAGATAATAAAATTAAGTTGGTTTTATGTAAACGTTATCAAAATAGTTGTATCAAGGAGGTTTTATCATGAAACTAGACAAGAAACAGCGTTTCTCGATTCGCAAGTATGCAGTCGGAACAGCTTCTGTACTGATAGGATTTACCTTCAGTGCGCAAGTCGTATCTGCAGATGGACTCACACCAGCACCAAAAGCTACTGAAACTTTGCAAGCTGTGCCGGATAGCCCACAAGCATCAGAAGCACCAATTCAAGATAAAGAAGAAAAACTTGTAAAACAAGCTGATAAAACTATAAAAGAGGAAGTTAAAACTGAAAAAGATACTGTTAACACAGTTGTTCCAAAAACAGACAATGCGGTAACACCAGTAGTAACAGAACATACCAGCCCAGCCCCTACTACGGAAGCAGAAAACACAACTCAAGTGGAAAAAAGCGCAGAGAGTGCCCATACTGAGAAGAAAAACGAGCCCGCTATTCCTGCTGTACTCGCTCCGACTACTGAACGTGCCACTCAAGTAAATGAAAAACTAGCGAAAAAGAAAATTGTTTCTATTGATGCTGGACGTAAATATTTCTCACCAGAGCAACTAAAGGAAATCATCGACAAAGCGAAACATTATGGCTACACTGATTTACACCTATTAGTTGGAAATGATGGGCTCCGCTTCATGTTGGACGATATGAGCATCACAGCTAACGGCAAGACTTATTCGAGTGACGATGTCAAACGTGCCATTGAAAAAGGTACAAATGATTATTACAACGATCCAAACGGCAATCACTTAACAGAAAGTCAAATGACAGATCTGATTAACTATGCCAAAGATAAAGGTATCGGTCTCATCCCAACAGTAAATAGTCCTGGTCACATGGATGCGATTCTCAATGCCATGAAAGAATTGGGAATCCAAAACCCTAACTTTAACTATTTTGGGAAGGAATCAGCTCGTACTGTAGATCTTGACAACGAACAGGCAGTCGCTTTTACAAAAGCCCTTATCGATAAATATGCTGCTTATTTCGCGAAAAAGACTGAAATCTTCAACATCGGACTTGATGAATATGCCAATGATGCAACAAACGCTAAAGGTTGGAGCGTTCTTCAAGCTGATAAATACTATCCAAACGAAGGCTATCCTGTAAAAGGATATGAAAAATTTATTGCCTACGCAAATGACCTAGCTCGTATTGTAAAATCACACGGTCTCAAACCAATGGCTTTCAATGATGGTATCTACTATAATAGTGATACTAGCTTCGGAACTTTTGACAAAGATATCATCGTTTCAATGTGGACTGGTGGCTGGGGAGGTTACGACGTCGCTTCTTCTAAACTTCTAGTAGAAAAAGGTCACCAAATCCTAAATACTAACGATGCTTGGTACTATGTTCTTGGACGAAATGCAGATGGCCAAGGTTGGTACAACCTTGATCAAGGATTAAACGGTATCAAGAACACTCCAATCACTTCGATTCCAAAATCCGACGGAGCAACTATTCCATTCATAGGTGGTATGGTAGCTGCTTGGGCTGACACCCCATCTGCACGTTATTCACCGTCACGCCTCTTCAAACTCATGCGTCAATTCGCAAATTCTAATGCTGAATACTTCGCAGCTGATTATGAGTCTGCAGAACAAGCACTTAACGAGGTACCAAAAGACCTTAACCGTTATACTACAGAAAGTGTCGCAGCAGTTAACGAAGCGGCAAAAGCCATCCGTTCACTTGATAGCAACCTCAGCCGTGCTCAACAAGACACGATTGACCAAGCAATTGCAAAACTTCAAGAAGCAGTCAGCAATTTGACCTTCACACCAGAAGCTCAAAAAGAAGAAGATGCTAAACGTGAGGTTGAAAAACTTGCTAAAAACAAGGTGATTTCAATCGATGCTGGACGCAAATACTTTACTCTTGACCAACTCAAACGCATCGTAGATAAGGCCAGTGAGCTCGGATATTCTGACGTCCATCTCCTTCTAGGAAATGACGGACTTCGATTCTTACTCGATGATATGACCATCACTGCTAACGGAAAAACCTATTCAAGTGATGATGTCAAAAATGCCATCATCCAAGGAACAAAAGCTTACTACGACGATCCAAATGGGACTGCGCTTACACAGGCAGAAGTGACAGAACTAATTGAATACGCTAAATCTAAGGGTATCGGTCTCATCCCAGCTATCAACAGCCCAGGTCACATGGATGCTATGCTGGTTGCCATGGAAAAATTGGGTATTAAAAATCCTCAAGCCCACTTTGACAAAGTCTCCAAAACAACTATGGACTTGAGAAACGAAGAAGCGATGAACTTTGTAAAAGCCCTCATCGGTAAATACATGGACTTCTTTGCAGGTAAAACAAAGATTTTCAACTTTGGTACTGACGAATACGCTAACGATGCGACTAGTGCCCAAGGCTGGTACTACCTCAAATGGTATCAACTCTATGGCAAGTTTGCCGAATATGCCAACACCCTCGCAGCTATGGCCAAAGAAAGAGGGCTTCAACCAATGGCCTTCAACGATGGCTTCTACTATGAGGACAAGGACGATGTTCAGTTTGACAAAGATGTCTTGATTTCTTACTGGTCTAAAGGCTGGTGGGGCTACAACCTCGCATCACCTCAATACCTAGCAAGCAAGGGTTATAAGTTCTTGAATACCAACGGTGACTGGTACTACATTCTCGGTCAAAAACCAGAAGATGGTGGCGGTTTCCTCAAAAAAGCTATTGAGAATACTGGAAAAACACCATTCAATCAACTAGCTTCTACCAAATATCCTGAAGTAGACCTTCCAACAGTCGGAAGTATGCTTGCTATCTGGGCAGATAGACCAAGCGCTGAGTACAAGGAGGAAGAAATCTTTGAACTTATGACTGCCTTTGCAGACCACAACAAAGACTACTTCCGTGCTAATTATAATGCTCTCCGCGAAGAAATCGCACAAATTCCTGAAAACTTAGAAGGATACAGCAAGGAAAGCTTGGATGCCCTAAGTGCAGCTAAAATAGCTCTAAATTACAACCTCAATCGTAATAAACAAGCTGAGCTTGACACACTTGTAGCCAAACTAAAAGCCGCTCGCTTAGGTCTCAAACCAGCTGCAACTCATTCAGGAAGCCTGGATGAAAATGAAGTGGCTGCCAATGTTGAAACCAGATCAGAACTCATCACAAGAACTGAAGAAATCCCATTTGAAGTTATCAAGAAAGAAAATCCTAACCTCCCAGCTGGTCAGGAAAATATTATCACAGCAGGAGTCAAAGGTGAACGAACTCATTACATCTCTGTCCTTACTGAAAATGGAAAAACAACCGAAACAATCCTTGATAGCCAGGTAACCAAAGAAGCTGTGAACCACGTGGTTGAGGTCGGTACTCCTGTAACTCACAAGGGTGATGAAAGTGGTCTTGCACCAACTACTGAGGTAAAACCTAGACTAGATGTTCAAGAGGAAGAAATTCCACTTACCACAGTGACTCGTGAAAATCCACTCTTGCTCAAAGGAAAAACTCAAGTCCTTACTAAGGGCGTCAATGGACATCGTAGCAACTTCTACTCTGTGAGCACTGTTGAGGGCAAGGAAGTGAAAACTCTTGTAAATAGTGTCGTAGCACAGGAAGCCGTTACTCAAATTGTGGAAGTCGGAACCCTTGTAACTCACAAGGGTGATGAAAGTGGTCTTGCTCCAGTTGCAGAAACAAAACCTAGACTAGATGTCCAAGAGGAAGAAATTCCATTTACCACAGTGACTCGTGAAAATCCACTCTTACTCAAAGGAAAAACACAAGTCCTTACTAAAGGTGTCAACGGGCGCCGTAGTAACTTCTACTCTGTGAGCACTTCTGCCGATGGTAAGGAAGTGAAAACTCTTGTAAATAGTGTCGTAGCACAGGAAGCCGTTACTCAAATTGTTGAGGTCGGAACTCTAGTAACGCATGTAGGCGATGAACATGATCTTGCTCCAGTCGCAGAAACAAAACCTAGACTGGATATCCATGAAGAAGAAATTCCATTTACCGCAGTAACTCGTGAAAATCCACTCTTGCTCAAAGGAAAAACGCAAGTCCTTACTAAAGGTGTCAACGGGCGCCGTAGCAACTTCTACTCTGTGAGCACTTCTGCCGATGGCAAGGAAGTGAAAACTCTTGTAAATAGTGTTGTAGCACAGGAAGCCGTTACTCAAATAGTCGAAGTCGGAATTCTGGTAACACATGTAGGCGATGAAAACGGACAAGCCGCTATTGCTGAAGAAAAACCAAAACTAGAAATCCCAAGCCAACCAACTCCACCAACTTCTCCTGCTGAGGAAAGCAAAGCTCTTCCTCAAGGTCCAGCTCCTGTGGCAACAGAGAAAAAACTTCCTGAAACAGGAAGTCACGATTCTGCAGGACTATTAGTAGCAGGACTCATGGCCACACTAGCAGCCTATGGACTCACTAAAAGAAAAGAAGACTAAGTCTTTTCGATAAACAATAAACAGCGAGATTAAAGCTCGCTGTTTATTGTTTAATTAATCACCCAGTCCTAGACGTTCAAAGATATCGTCCACTCGTTTAGTGTAATAAAGAGGGTTGAAGATCTCATCGATTTCCTCTTGAGTGAGGCGTGATGTTACTTCTGTATCTGCCTCAAGAAGCGGTTTAAAGTCCACTTGATTGTCCCAAGAGTAAGCTGTTTTTGGTTGTACCAAGTCATAAGCTTGCTCACGGGTCATGCCTTTTTCAATCAAGGTCAACATGGCACGTTGGCTGAAAATCAAACCAAATGTCGAGTTCATGTTGCGGATCATATTTTCTGGGAAGACCGTCAAGTTCTTGACGATATTTCCAAAACGGTTAAGCATGTAGTCAATCAAAATGGTTGTATCTGGTGTGATGATACGCTCAGCTGATGAGTGTGAAATGTCACGTTCGTGCCAGAGAGCGACGTTTTCATAGGCTGTAAACATGTGACCACGGATAACACGCGCAAGACCTGTCATGTTCTCAGAACCGATCGGGTTGCGTTTGTGAGGCATAGCTGATGAACCTTTTTGACCTTTGGCAAAGAACTCTTCTACTTCGCGTTGCTCAGATTTTTGCAGACCACGGATCTCAGTTGCCATGCGCTCGATGGAAGTCGCGATGCTGGCAAGAACTGCAAAATACTCAGCGTGGAGGTCACGAGGAAGGACTTGTGTAGAGATTTCTTGAGCACGGATACCCAACTTGTCGCAGACGTATTGCTCTACAAATGGTGGAATGTTGGCAAAGTTTCCAACCGCACCAGAAATCTTACCAGCTTCCACACCAGCAGCCGCATGCTCGAAACGCTCGATATTACGCTTCATTTCGCTGTACCAAGTCGCCAATTTAAGACCAAAAGTTGTCGGCTCAGCGTGCACACCGTGGGTACGACCCATCATGATAGTGAACTTATGCTCCTTGGCCTTGTCAGCGATGATGTTAGTGAAGTTTTCAAGGTCACGACGGATGATGTCGTTGGCCTGCTTGTAGAGGTAACCGTAGGCTGTATCCACCACGTCGGTAGAAGTCAACCCATAGTGTACCCACTTACGCTCTTCACCAAGCGTCTCAGAAACCGCACGTGTGAAGGCAACCACATCGTGACGAGTCTCCTGCTCAATCTCCAAAATACGGTCGATGTCAAAGTCCGCTTTCTCGCGAATCAAAGCCACATCTTCCTTAGGGATTTCCCCCAACTCAGCCCATGCCTCGTCAGCCAAGATTTCCACCTCAAGCCAAGCACGGTATTTATTTTCTTCACTCCAAATGTTCGCCATCTCTGGGCGAGAGTAACGGTTGATCATTGTTTTTACTCCTATAATTTTATCTGCCTGATAGTAATGATGAAATAACTCCACCTAAAGTTCCTGATATTATATCTTTAATAAACTGTTGATTGAAAAATGATGCATTTTCTTTAACAATTACAGTAAATTCAGACTCACTATTTTTATCAGCTGCAGCAAGTAAGTTCTTTAAAATTTTGACAGATTGCTCAGATAGAACAGAAGCATTGTTAACAATCTGTTGAAGTTGTTTAGAAAGTTCCGACCAGGGAAACTCAACATTCATATTAGATTTTTCTAAAATTGAATCTGTAACAATATTTGATTTAACATTGTTGTCCCCATTAAATGTGACATTATTACCCGAACCAAAATTATTTCCAACTACATTATCATTACCTGATACCGTTGTTTTATATGAGCCTGTTTCAAAAATATTTTGTTCCCCACCAATTTGTTGATGTTTTATATCAATAAAAGTGATCTGATTTTTATCACCAAAAGATTTTTTAATTACTTCATATACTTTGTCTCGAAATATTTCTTCCTTAAAAAACAAATAAGAATTTTTGCTAGACCCTAAATTGAACTCTATGTAATATTTTGTTTTAAGATATTTCTCATAACGGTTATATACAATATAAATGTACAAAGCCAAAAAAGTAATCGGAATGATATTTGGAATAAAATCTATCGGAAACATTATTAACATAATAGCTACAAAAACTATTTCTTTCAAAGAAATTCTAAACGCCAATGTTGCTTTTGTCATCATAGAAATATTGTCTATCTGAATAACATCGTTTTGAGTAGCTATTGCATGTTCCTTTATGCTAAGAGTATCCGTTTCAATAGTATTATTTTCATTATTAAATAAGTCTAAAATCATTATTCTTCTCTCTCCTCAAACTCTTCTTTTCCAATCCATACTGATGGATAGTGATCTAGTGTATTCAAATCCGTATCCAGCGGTAAACTATAGATAGCTAAATAGTTTTCAAGGTATTTTGCAGTTAGTTCTTTATATTTAGCTTGTACCTTATCTTGGTCAGCACTAGCATACAAGACTTCTACGACTGCTCCAGTTTTATCCTTTTCAACAAAAGCGTTAACGATAATTTGTATCATAGACTTGTCCTAAAAATCTATCCCTTTCCCAAACTCAACCACACTATCCGGCATATCACTAAACAAAGTCACATGTCCCATCTTACGGTTGTGCTTCGCTTCTATTTTACCATACATGTGGAGGTGGGCGCTTGGATTTTCTGTGACATATTTTTCAGCAGTCTCGACATGCTGGCCGAGGACATTGAGCATAACAGCAGGCGCATGTAGTTTAATGGCTGGCAATGGTGCTCCCAGAACACCTAAAATGTGAGTATCAAACTGCGAAAAGTCGCAGGATTCAATCGAGTAGTGCCCTGAGTTATGTGGTCGCGGAGCAATTTCATTGACAATGATGTCATCAGCAGTTGCAAACATTTCCACACAAAGGGTTCCAGACAGGTTCAACTGTTCAGCGATTCGCACTGCCATAGCTTTAGCCTTGTCAGCTAGACTTGTTGAAATGCGAGCTGGTACAATGGTTTTAGACAGGATATTGTTGCGGTGGATATTTTCCTGAACTGGGAAAACTGTCACTTCCTTACCATTTCCTGACACGATGACAGAAATTTCAAGGTCAAAGTTGACGAATTCCTCTAAAACGCAGGCTGCTGAGTCAGCTAGCGCATAGGCTTCTTCCAAGTCTGCTTCTGAGCGAATGACCTTTTGCCCATGCCCATCGTAGCCACCTGTTGCAGTCTTGAGGACATAGTTTTGGGACAGGTCAATCTCCGTCAAGTCTTGGCTAGAAGTCACAACCTTGTAGGGTGCCACCGTTACTTGAGCATTATTTGAGAGAAAGTCCTTTTCAAAGATGCGATTTTGAGAAATACGGAGTAGGTCTGTCCCTTGAGGAAGTTGTCCCTCCTTAATGACAGCATCCAAACCGTCAGCATCAACATTTTCAAACTCATAGGTGAGGACATCGCAACGCTTAGCCAACTGACGCAGAGCATCCACATCATTATAAGGAGCCACGATGATCTCCGCCACGCGAGAGGCTGGGCAATCTGCCGCAGGATCCAGCGCGATAACCTTGTGCCCCATATAAATGGCAGAAATAGCCATCATCTGACCCAGCTGACCGCCACCGATAATTCCGATTGTTTTAGATGAGCTCATTTGTAGACTCCTCTGCGATTTTTCCTTGCTCTTCTGCAAAATCAGCCAATGCTGTCGCGATAGCCTGATCCTCTACTGAAAGGAGACGGAGGGCAAAGAGGGCCGCATTGGTCGCACCTGCTTCACCAATCGCCATAGTTGCGACTGGTACTCCACCCGGCATCTGTACTATAGAATAGAGTGAATCCACGCCACTAAGCGCACGTGATTTGACTGGCACGCCGATGACTGGAAGAGTTGTTTTGGCAGCTACCATTCCTGGCAAGTGGGCTGCGCCTCCAGCACCTGCGATGATAACCTTGATGCCACGGCTGTGGGCTTCCTCCGCATGTCTGAACATGAGGTCTGGTGTACGGTGGGCAGAGACAACTTTCTTTTCGTAGGCTACACCGAAGCGGTCTAGGACTTCTGCTGTTTTTTGCATGGTTGCCCAGTCGGATTTTGAGCCCATGATGATGGAAATAATTGGTTTAGTCATAATTTTTCCTTTTTTCTTCTTTTTTGATAATGGTCTTAGGTGGTGGGGACGGAAGCAAACCTTCGGTTTCATTCCTAAACTTTGAGCCTAGGGTCTCAAAGTTTCCCTAGACCAGAACAGATACTGTTCTGGTCTTTTCACCACGGCGACCATTATCTTACTTTGGTTCGCTTTCGCTCGCCATGACAAATTTAGTAACTGTTAATCTTTTATAGCCTTGCTTCCGATATCTGTTCGGTAGAAGAGCCCTTCTGTGTTTTGTTTGTCGAGTTCTTGGTAGATGGTTTCTTGGGCTTCTTTGACAGTATCTGCTGTGGTGACGAGCATATAGACTCGTCCGCCGTTGGATAGCAGTGCTCTGCTATTTTCCGCAAACTTAGCCCCTGCATAGTAGGTGATGATGTCGCCATCGGTTTTGGCTGGAAGCTTGACGCCCTTCTCATAAGCCAGTGGGTAACCGTTTGATGCGACAACCACACCCAGAGTCACCCCCTTGTCCGTCCAGGTGATGTTTGGCTTCTTACCATCAAGGATGTCTGTGATATTTTGTGCAAAATCAGAGGTCAGACGAGGCAAGATGATTTGCGTTTCAGGATCTCCAAAACGAGTGTTGAACTCTATGACCTTAGGTCCATCTGCTGTTAAGATAAGCCCTGCGTAAAGGATACCCAGATAAGGGCGACTTTCTTTAATCATCCCTTCGAGGACTGGCTTGACAATGGTGTTAACCGCTGTATCAACTACACTCTGTGGTAAGTGTGGAACTGGCGCATAGGCACCCATCCCACCAGTATTAGGCCCCTTATCGCCATCATAGGCACGTTTGTGATCTTGCGCTGTTGGCATGATGTAGAACTTGTCACCATTGACAAAGGCAAAAAGTGAAAATTCCTCTCCTGCAAGAAACTCCTCGATAACCACACGCGCACCTGAGTCACCAAATTTATTGTCCAATAGCATCTCGTGAGCGGCTTCGACCGCTTGCTCAACCGTCTCAGCAACGACAACACCTTTCCCAAGCGCCAACCCATCCGCCTTGACTACGATTGGAGCACCTTTATCCTCGATATAGGCCTTGGCTTCCTCAAAGTCGGAAAATGTGCCATAGGTTGCTGTCGGAACATCATATTTGACCATGATTTCCTTAGCAAAATCCTTGGACCACTCCAGCTCCGCTGCAGCCCTAGTCGGACCAAAAGCCTTGAGCCCAGCTGCATTGAAATCATCCACAATTCCAGCTGCAAGGGCATCATCTGGACCAATAAAGGTCCAAGCGATATCATTGGATTTTGCAAACTCAATCAATTTAGAATGTTCGGAAATAAAGATATCCACCAATTCCAAACCATCCAGAGTCATCCCATCATTTCCAGGAGCTACAAAGACTTTTTCAACTTCTTTTGACTCAAGCAACTTCTTAGCAATCGCATGTTCACGACCACCTGAACCGACAACTAACAGCTTCATTTCTCAACCTCGCATTTAACAAAAAAATTGTTCGTTATTTTTTTACACTATAAATCTATTATATCATATTTGTTCGCGTATTTTGAGATAGGAGAGTGCTTTATTCAAAAAAGGCTCTATAATATTTGTAGGGGGTAAATCCCCTATGGATCTTATGGAGCCTATTTTTGTGTAGAAAAAAAGTCCCATAAGATCTATAATGAAAAGCGACAAAACAACTCATTAGAAAGATTCATATGGAACAATTACATTTTATCACAAAACTCCTTGATATTAAAGGCCCAAACATCAAGATTGTAGATATCATCAATATGGATACACACAAGGAAATCATCGCTAATCTCGATTATGAGGCTCCACATTGTCCTAATTGTGGAAGTC